>JAGWBQ010000001.1:0-25104 GCA_021295815.1 Gemmatimonadota bacterium
CACCGTCGCCACCGAAGCGTCGCTGGACTCCCACGTGAACTCCGCTCCCGCCACCCGATGGCCGTTCGCGTCGAACGCCTCCGCCACCAGCCGTAGCGTGTCGCCCACAAACAGCGTGTCGGCTGCGGGAGCGACCGCCACCGCGCTCACCGCCTGGACCACCGTCACCGTCGTGCTCCCCGACGCCGACCCCGCAGCGGCCGTGATCGTCGCCGTCCCGGCGCCCGCCGCGGTCGCCAGCCCGGACGCGTCCACCTCCGCTACGGTCGTGTCCGAACTCGACCAGAAGACCGTCGCGCCCTCCATCAAGTTGCCGTTCTGGTCGTGTACCTCGGCGGTGAGCCGCACCGTGTCCCCCCGCGCCGTCAGCGAGGCGGTCGCGGGCGCCACGGTCACCGTGGTCGCCCGGGGCGGATCGGGGGGAGGCGGTTCGGTAGCCCCGTCGCCACACGCGACGGCCCAGCAGGCCAGGCCCACCAGCACAAGCATGGGCGCTACGGTTGGTGGTCGTCTCATGGCATAATCTCGGCGAAGCAGGTCCGCGGCCAAGCCGCCAGGACCGATAGAGCTGGACTGGATTTCGACTCGACTTCAACCTAACTTGGTCCGGGAATCGCCACCACCGCGAATCGGTGTTGGAGCTCACCCCGAGCTGCAGCCCACGTCACCTCCCCACGCCGCATGACAATACGTCATCGTGCTGACGGATGTGAAACTAGTATTATGTATCACAAATCCTTGCGCAGTGGATCGTCGTGTGGTATCCTTCTCCCGTAGCCCTTCATGGAACTTCAATGGGAGAATGCGACATCATGGCGAATCACCACACGCGAGCGGTCCCGGAGATTGAAGACGGACAGCGGGAGGAGCTCGAACGCTGGCTGCGGCGGTCCAAGACCGGACAGGCCCTGGCGCTGCGCGCCCGGATCGTGCTGGCGTCGGCCGAGGGGGAGAGCGACATGGGCGTGGCGGCCCGGCTGGGCACGTCGCGCGAAACGGTGGGCAAGTGGCGTCGGCGGTTCATCGAGAAGGGATGCGACGGGCTTCTGGACGAGCCGAGGCCGGGCGCCCCGCGCACGGTCAGCGACGCGGACGTCGAACGGGTGGTGACGATGACGCTCGAGGCGATGCCGCGGGGAGCCACGCAGTGGAGTACGCGCTCGATGGCGAAGGCGTGCGGCATGAGTTCCGCGACGGTGAACCGGATCTGGCGGGCCTTCGGCCTGCAGCCGCACCGCATGGAGACCTTCAAGCTCTCGACCGACCCGCTGTTCATCGAAAAGGTGCGCGATGTCGTGGGGCTCTACATGGCCCCGCCGGAGCGGGCGGTCGTGCTCTGCGTGGACGAGAAGTCACAGATCCAGGCGCTCGACCGCACCCAGCCGATGCTTCCGCTGCGTCCGGGGACGCCCGCCCGCCAGACCCACGACTACAAGCGCAACGGCACCACCTGCTACCGGCGAGGTCATTGGAAAATGCTATCCGCGCCACCGGTCCGTCGAGTTCAGGAAGTTCCTCGCGGTCATCGAGAAGGAGGTGCCGAAGGAGCTGGACGTCCATCTGGTCCTCGACAACTACGGCACCCACAGAACCGCGATGATCCACAAGTGGCTTCTCAAGCACCCACGCTTCCACCTGCATTTCACCCCGACCAGCGCGTCATGGCTCAACCAGATCGAACGCTGGTTCGCCGAGATCACCAACAAGCAGATCCGGTGTGGGAGCTACCGGAGCACCCGCGAACTCGTGCAGGCCATCGAGGACTACCTGGCCGTCCACAACGAGGATCCCAAGCCCTTCGTCTGGACGAAGTCCGCGGACGACATCCTGGAATCCCTGAAGAGTTACTGCGAACGACTTACCGATACGGAACACTAGCGACCCGATCCCACAAGAAACATATGGTCGATCACGCGCCGTCCGATAGGTATGCGCAGGTCCTCCACCAGTACTTGCTGCCCATCTACGATCAGGGTGGCGGTGAAGAGGTGGTTCACCGGGACCCCGCAGGCGAGAAAACGCCCATCCCGGTCGGCCACGACGGTGATGCCCTCGCGTCGGACGCCGGTGATCCGCGCCGCCTGCGAACCGACCCCCGACATGCGGGCGAACTCCCATACCAGGTTCACTCGGGCTCCCGGGACGGGATTCCGGGTCTGACCCCCGCTGATCACACGCCCCAGGAGGGCTCCGGCGTCTTCGGTGAAGCTCACATCCTCGGCCGCGCACCCCTCCGTCGCCGTCTCTTCCAGCGAAGGCATGCGCAAGAGGGTGGAGGCGACGGAACCTGCGGCCAGCTCGACAGCTATCGGATCGGGCCGGCGGCCGATCACGCCGTCGTGATCGAAACGCACTCGGTAGACGCCCTCGGCCAGACCGTCGATCCGAAAACGGCCTTCCCCATTCGAGAAGATCGATTGGTTGGACCCCACCAGCCCGACTCGCGCCCCTGCCAACGGCTCCCCCTCCCCGTCGAGCACCATTCCGTCGATCGAACCGAGTTCGGCCTGGAGCAGCTTTCCGCCATCGGCCTCGGTCACCTCCAGCACGACGGCGCCGTTCACGCCGTAGCCGATCAGTCTGGTCAGTCGGCTCCCGCGCGCGCCGAATCCCTGTGCGAGGATCGGCTTGCGCAGGGACCACTCAGGGACGATCCAGGTGCCGTCCCCCAACCTCCTGAAGCGCACCTCGCCGCCCGCGTCGAGACCGCTCACCTCCCAAGGCAAGTTGACGTATCTGAAGTCGAGCAGCTCGAGCTCGTAGCTTTCCCTGTCGATCCAGAACGTTCCGGAGATATCCGGTATGCGCCGTCGCGATCCGACCGGCTGGAAGCCGACCCCGAGCAACCCCTCGCGTTCTTCACGCGGCGATTCCGAGCGCAGGCAGTGGGTGTCGAGGAACGCGTCGCTGAGCAGCACGGCGGCATCGGGGGCGAAATACGCGTACTCGTCCCCGTCGCGCTGCATGAACCCCCGCTCAAGCAGCTCTTCGGCGGGACGGCTTCGATAGGGTGTGGTGGCGAAGGTCGCGTTTCGGGTGCGGCTTTCCCGCCCCTGTCGTCTGCCGTTGACGTCGGTTTCGTACTCGAAGACCTCGGTCTGGTAGCGATGGACGGCCTCGGTCGTAGTGAAGGCGGTCGCCGTCAGCGCCTTGCGCGCCTCGTCCCAGATTCTCGACAGCGCCACGCCGTCTTCGGCTCGGATGGAGCAGGAGCCGCGTTCCGCCTCGACCTGCATCCCGTCCAGCTCGATGGCCACGGTGGAGAGCCGGACGTCGAGCGCGTATCCGGCCGACGTGACTTCGAAAGAGGGCGAGGCGTAGGTCGCTCGGCCGATCATCTCGACGCGAAGCCGGTAGCTTCCGGGCGCCACATCCACCAGCGCCGCGCGACCGCGCAGGTCCGTCAGAGTCCGGGCGATTCGCTGCCGCGCTACCGTCTCAAGGGAGACCAGGGCGCCTTGAACCGGCTCGCCGTCGGGATCTCCGGTGACCGTGGCGATGACGTTTTGGGACGCAAGCGAGCTGCCGGACGCAACGGCGCACAGGCAGACCAGAGAGGCTGCCGCGAGCGACCCGGAGCGCGTCAAGCCGTCCCGCCGGTCAGCCGCCCGCGCTGACGGTGTTGGTCAGGACCCCGACGCCCTCCAGTTCCACTTCCACCACATCGCCCGGAGCGAGGGCGCTGGTGGTGCCCGGAGTCCCGGTGTAGATCAGATCGCCTGGCTCCAGCGTGAAGTAACGGCTTATGTAGCTGATCATGGTGGGGACGTCGAAGATCAGATCGGACGTGCGCTCGGACTGGACCGTTTCGCCGTTGACCCGAGTCTCGAGCAGGAGGTTGTCCGGGTCGAGCCCGACGGCGATCGAAGGACCGACCGGGCCGAAGGTGTCGGCTCCCTTGGCGCGCAGCCATTGAAGGTCGGAGGCCTGCCAGTCGCGTTCCGAGATGTCGTTCCCGGCGGTCACTCCGAAGACGCAGTACATGGCGTGCTCGGGGGTCACGTCCTTGCAGGTAGCTCCGATCACGAGCACCATTTCACCCTCGAAGTGGACGTTGGCCGCGCCGGCGGGAATCACGATGTCGTCGCCGTCGGCCACGAGCGAGCTGGGATATTTGGCGAAGAGGCCCGGCTCGGCGGCCGGCTCCCGCTCGCCGAGGTGGCTGAGGTAGTTGAGGCCCACGGCGATCACCTTGCCAGGGTCCGTGGGCGGCAGCAATTCGAGGCCGTCCAGGTCTACGTGTTCGGCCGCCATCCCGTGCTCGCCGAAGAGGTCGCCGGTGATGGGTACGACGGCGTTCTCTTCCGCTTCGAGCATGCCGTAGGATGGTTCGCCGTCGTGCAAGAAACGTACGTAGTGGCGCGGAGCGTCCTCGTCGTGTTCGCTATCGTGAGAGTGATCGTGGCCGGCGTGGGCGTCTTCCTCCACGCGGGGTGCGCAGGCCGCCAGAACGGCAGCGATTCCGAGCAGAGCGTGGCAGGTGGCGCGGGCGGGAAGGGTCATGGGGCACCTCGGTTGCAGGGCTGGCCGGGGAGGCGGTCGTGCTCGTGCGTGACTCGTCTGAAACTCCTGGTTCGAAGGTAAGCCATAGCCTGCGGGAGGGGAAGACGACGATCACGGGAGGATGTGCGAGTCGGGCCCGTCGGGAGGGGGTTCTCGCAGCCCCGCTCACCACGCCACCTTTCCCCCGTCCAGCGTGAAGTAGAGCATGCGCTCCCTGACCGGCTCTCCGCTCGCCCGCTCCCAGGCGTCGGCGTAGAGCTCGAGTTGCCTGCGGTACTTGCCGGCCCTGCGAGCGAAGCCGTCCGTCCGTCGATCATCGCTCTTGTAGTCGACGAGGACCCAGCCGTCGTCCTCCAGAAACGCGAGGTCGACGCTCCCGTGCACGATCTCCGGGACGCCCCGGCTCCCCGGCCTCGGAACCTCGAACGCGGCCTCGGTGAAGACCTGGCGCGACGCGCGTACGCGCTCCCAAAGCCGAGATTCGAGGACCGCACTTACCTCGTGGCAGAGATCTTCGATCAGCTCGTCGCCGAAACGGGCAAGCAGTCCGTTGGCCTCCAGCAGGGTCTCGGCCTCCTCCTCCAGAACCTCCTCCCGGGCTTCGTCGTCCTCGTCGCTCCCGAAGCCGGCTCCCTCGGCGGCCGTCGCGAGCAGAGAGTGCACAGCCAGCCCCCAGACCTTGCCTCGGTGGGGTTCCGAGGCGTCCGCGAAGAGCGACGGCTCTTCATAGCCCCCTGCGGGCGGACCGCCGTCGTTTGCCGCGACCTCGGCCTCCTCCATCGCGATCTCGGTGGCCTGGCGTCCTTCGTAAGTGGGTCGGGCCGCATCGCGCAGAGCCCGGGCGGCCCGTTCAACCCGGTTCATCGCCTCTTCCGGCGAGAGCTCGACCTCTCCTCGGGATGGCGGATGCTTTCGCGGCAGCTCGCGCACCTCGCCCAACTTCGCCGAGGCCGGCCCGAGGAAGCCCCACACCGAGTCCTTCTTCTTCGGGCTCCGCCACCTGGTGACCGCGAGCTGGTTCTTCGCACGCGTGGCCGCGACATAGAGCAGGCGTACCTTCTCCGCCTTCTCGAACCGCCGCTCTCTGTCCTCGTACTTTTTCCAGTCGCGCGGATGGGCGAGAGGAACGGAAGGGCGATACCACATCGCGCTCGGTTCCGATATCCGCAGGTAGCCCACGGCCCGGCCGTCCCTGCTTCGCGCACAGTGGAAGGTTATGTCGTGGCGACCCGGTGGAAACGGATCGGCCAGCACTATCACGTCCGCTTCGAGTCCCTTCGCCTGGTGAAGGTTCATCAAACGGACCAAATCCTCACGACCGGGTTCGAGCGGGGCGTCGACCTCCCTTCCGCCCATGGCCGCCGCCACCGCGTCGCGTGCTCCCAGCAGGGATGCGTCGCCCTGGCATGCCAGCGTACGCACGGCGTCGAGGACGAACGCCAGCCCCCCGGCCCGCTGGCTGCCCAGCTCGGACGAGGCCGCGTGGGGAAGCAGTCCGAGTTCGCGCACCAGGAATCCCAGAAAGACGTCGGCCGGCTCGGCGATCGAGCGCTTCCACCATCCGTGCAGGGTCTTCAGAGCGGCGGCGGCATCGGTGCCGACCACCTCGCCCCATCCGCGGTACGTGACGTCGAACGGATCCGGAAGCCGCGTCGAAGCCGTGTCCGGCGGCGGCTCCGTCTCAGCCAGCGCGATGCGATGTCGGACCAAGGCGAGGTAGTCTAGGCCGAAGAAGTATCCGGTGAGCGCCGCGACCACGCACACAGGGTTGGAGGGGTCGGCCATGCAGTCGAGCAGTATCCGGAGCTCTGTCAATTCGGGGCCGGCGGTGAGCCCGCTGCCCGTGACCTGATACGGTACTCGGTGGCTTTCCAGCGCCGCGGCGTATGTCTTGAGAGGCGGCTTGCGGTAGGTGAGTACCATGAAGCTGCCGGGTGAGCTTCCCTGGGAGATGCGTTCGGCTATCCAGCTCGCTATGCGTCGGGCTTCGTCCCGCCGGCCGTCTTCCTTCTTTTCGGCCGTCCGCCCCACGGGACTCATGAAGACGCCGTGCTCGTGGCTCGGGTCCATGCCGTCCGAGCAGGGGAGCGTGTCCAGCGAGGCGAAGGCCGCCTGCTCCTCGGTAGCCTCGGGCGGGAATCCTTCCGGGCCCGCGAAGACGCTGTTGACCAAGGCGCCGATCGGCGGACACGACCGGAAGTTGGTGGTGAGCAGCAGAGTCCGGCCGAAGCGTTCGAACTTTGCCCGGACCTCTTTGTAGAGCTCGATGTCCGCGCGACGGAAGCGGTATATGCTCTGCTTGGGATCCCCTACCACGAAGAGAGCTCCCGGACGGGGCGTGGTGCGATGCCATTCCCTAGGCCCCGACCGCTCGTCGCCCTCGGGCTCCGACGCGAGCAGGAATGCTATCTCGGCCTGGAGAGGATCGGTGTCCTGGAACTCGTCGATCAGCAGTCGACGGTAGCGCAGTCCCAGGTCCCTTCTCGCCCTCGGTCTCTCCCGCAGCAGCTTCGCCGTCAGCGAAAGGAGGTCGGCGTAGGTCAGCCTGCCCGTGCGCCGCCTGAGCTCGGCGAACTCGGCGGCCGCCTTGACGACCAGGTCCATGCAAAGCTTGTAACGGTAGGCATACCAGTGCTCCAGAAGCTCGGCGGCGTTCGGCCCGTCCCGGTCCCGGTAGAGGGCGTTGAAACCGTCGCGCACCTTCTTGGCGCCTTCTCTGGCGAGCCACCTGTTCAGTGTGGGCCTGTGACCGTTCTTGCCCGGGCGCAGTCGAGCGAGCGCCGCGAAGAGAGCCGCGCGGCGGGGTGCGTCGATCTCGTCGTCCAGTCCTCCGCCCCAGCCCCTCACCGCACGCCGGTAGAGCGTCTCCCGCACCTTCTTCTGGAGAGAGTCCCACCCCTTTTGAGGTTCCTCCGTCGGCAGATACCTTTCCGCCAGATCGAGGAGCCGATCCAGCTCGGTCCGAAGCCGAAGAAGGTCTTCATCGCACGGTGGATCCACCACTTCGGTAGGAAAGTCCAGGTCGGGATTGTCGACGACCCGTTCGAAGGCTCCGTAGAGCTTCGAGGGCTCGATCCCGATCTCCATGAAGCCTTCGAGTACCGGATCGGAATCGCATACCAGACGATCGAGAAAGTCGTGCCAGTAATGCGAGCGCATGGTGACCTCGTCGTCTTCGGTAACCGGTTCGAAGGACGGATCGAGGCCGGCTTCGACGGCACGCTCCTTCAGAAGACGGGCGCAGAAGGCGTGGATCGTGCCCAGGAAGGCGTCGTGCACCTCCGTGAGGGCCTTGTCGACCCGTACCCTCTCCTCGTCCGTGAGCTCGTCGCTCGCGAGCGTCGTTTCGAGCTCGTTATGGAAGCGTTCGCGGAGCTCGGCTGCGGCCTTGCGGGTGAAGGTGACGGCGGAAATCTCACGCGTCTCGGCGGTCCCGGTGACGACGAGCCTGACCATGCGACCCACGAGCGCAGTGGTCTTGCCCGAACCTGCCCCGGCCTCGACGAGGATGTTGGTTTCCAGATCTTCACGAATAGCCTTGCGGGCTCCGGCGTCGGGAAGCCTGTCCTCGGGGAGCTTGAATTCGAGAACGGTCACGGCGTCGCCACCACCACGCGCCCGTCCGCCAGGACCCGGGCGGACGTACCCGCATGGCGGGCGAGCGCGGCCAGCACCGCCTGCGCGGCGTGCACCACGGGAAGAGGCGGGTAGCCCAGCTCGCGCCCGACGAGAACTCCGAGGGCAAGTATGGCGTCGGGACGCCCCAGTACGATCGCGGCGGGAGCCGTCCCTTCGCGCATGAGCTCGAGCATGATCGCGCTCGACGAGCTCGACCCCACCGGCTCGGGCAGCACGAGAACGGTTCCAGCCACGGACCGTCCGCGTTCCGGATGACGCGGATCGGAGATGAGCCCGGTCGGGGCGTCCACGCCGCCCCAGAGGGAGAGAGGAGAGGACACCGGGAGGACTTGTCCTGCGGCCGGAGCTCCGTCGCCCACCAGGACCTTGCAGCCGAGCGGGACGCTCATCCGCCCCACGACGACAGGTCGCGTACGACCGCGCCGGCGATCGCCGATTCGACGCACTCGGCTAGAGACCCGAAGACGACCTCGTAGCCGGTCTGCGATGGGGCGTAGTGGGCGAACTTGCCCGAATTGGTCATGAGAACCCGGCCGGCCTCCGGGAGGATGGGAGCGACCACCACGCAGGTGTCGGCGACCACGGAGACACCGGATCCGCGGAGCTCGTCGAGCCAGGGCCCGTCGGCGAGCTCGGCCATCGTGGCTCGCGCGGTGCATGCGAAGAAGGGCAGCTTCAGGCGACGTCCGGCGAGGAGTCGGACCAGCTCCCGAAATTCTTCGAAAGAGAAGTGCGGACTTCCGACCGCGACGGCGTCTATCGCCTCCGCGTCGGCTGCCGTGGTGAGGCGGTCCAGGGCCGGAACCAGGTCGGCGAGGGTCGGGCCGACCGTCGGCAACTCCGCCGGAGGTCTTCGGCAAGCGGCCTCCAGCGTCGGCGCTTCGGGTGTCACGCCCACCACGTGGAAGAGCGCCACGGCGCCCGTCGACGCCGCCGCCGCCCCCAACGCCTTGAGCTGGTCGCGGACGACCGTAGTGGGAATGCCGGCAAGGGCGGCGACCTCGTGACCCAACTCGAGGCCCAGCCAGGTTCCCAGTACCGGGTAGAAGGTGTCGGAGGCAACTACTTCCGCCGGTATGCGAGAAAGATCGACGACCACTTGCGCGGCGCGATTCTCATCGAGGTGGAGGCCGTAGAGCGGAGCGCGGCCGGTGACCGCGCAGCAGGCGTCGAGAAAGTCTCCGTAGCGCTCGGTCCGGGCTCCCAGCACCGAATTGACGAAGGCGATCGCGTTCGACTCTCCCCAGGCGACTTGCTCTCCGCGGCGCGGCAGGTGTCCGATCTGGTAAGGTGCGCAAGTGAACGTGGGCTCCGCGCCCAGCCCGACATAGGCGTCCATTTGGCGGCGCGCCATGTCGGCGCGAGCCGCGTCCGACTTCACATGCTCGCGTTGCAGAAGATCGAGAGCGCCGACGTTGAGCGTCGTGGGAACCGCGACCCCGTCCGATCCACGAGCGAGCCGTTCGGCGAACTCCACTCCTCCGTCCCCGTGGTGGAGGCAACCGTCTATGTGAGCCGAAGAGATTTCGACCAGCCGTTTCGCTCCGAGCATGGAAGCGGCATCGGCCAGAACCCGCATGGCCATGGCCGTGCCCGGCCCCCTCGCACCCTCCATCATACCGCGCTCGACCACCGTGAGCGATACGGTCATGGGCCGAATCCACCTTCCTCGGCCCCGTCCCGTGCGGACTTGAGCCCCGCGAAGCTGGGGTCGCCCTCGGCCTTGCGGAGATGCGACCAGGCGGCGAGAGGAGAAACGACCTCGAAGTCACGCGGCACGGTTACGCGGCATACGCTCCGGTAGTCGCAGAAGCGACAGTCGCCCTTGTCGTCGGTTGGCACGAAGCGCCCCTCCCTCGCTGCGGCGATCATCGCGGGCAGACGGCGTTCGATCTCGCTCAGCTCGCTCCGAGCGAAGAGCACGGGGTGATTCTGTCCGCGAGCGGTCGGATAAAGGTAGCCGGCGTCGACCACAGGGCGTCCCAGGAGGGCTTCGATCGCGTAGCTGTAAAGGGCGTGCTGGAGCTGCCGTCCCCTTCGGAAGACGCGCTCGTCACCACCCGCCCAGTTCGCCGCCGGCGGCTGACCCGTCTTGTAGTCGATGACGCGCAGACCTCCTTCGACCTCGTCGACTCGATCTATCGCTCCGGTCAGCGGCACCCGTGTCTCTCCGAATTGAAGCACGACTTCGCGTGCGCCGTGCCCGCTCCGGAATCCGAACTCGAACTCGGTGTGGAGCCAGCGCGGGGACCCGCGCATCAGGAGCACGAAGGAGCGCACGTCGGCGGCGAGGGCCCGACGTTCACGAGCGACCGCACCTTGTCCGGGTGCCGGGACTCTTCGCTCCGCCTCCTTGAGCGCGGCTGCGAGGACGTTCCCAGAAATCCTGGCGAAGCGGGGATCGGAGGGATCGGTTCCCGTCCTCGCGGACTGATCGAGAGTCTCGCTGTAGACCCGGTGCAGGACCGACCCGCGAGTGGGCGCATCGAGCCAGCGCACGCGGTCGAACTCGGGATCGTCGGGGGGCCGGGCTCCGAGCACGTAGCGATGGAGGTAGCGCAGCGGACAGGTTCCAAGGGTTTCGAGCCCGGTGGCGGAAACCGTGCGCTCGGGCGGCAGATACCTGGCGAGCCCCGGAAGCTCTCCGATCACCCCCTGGGCAGGGCCCGGTCGGCCCTCTCGCGCCTTGAATAGCGCATGGCCTGGGAGCAGTCTCGGGAAGGCCCTTCTGACGCGCTCGTCTCCGCCAAGCAGGCCGCCGTCCCGCGTTAGCGCTCGCAGCCAGAGGTCGTCCGAGTCCAGCACGGCGGCTTCGGCCTCCGATCTTCCGGACGAACCTGGGTCGGCCGGCTCCGGAAGCGGACACGCGAAACGGCCTATGGCGTGACGCAGTTCCCTGTAGCCGAGCGCGGGGTCGCGGCGGGCGACGCGAAGAGCTTGCAGGAGAACGGGCGACGGGCTCAAGGTTCGAGACTCCCGGGCATCCCAAGCTCGGTAGCTGAGAGTGACGCTCTCCGCGCTCGAAAGCTTAGCGAGCAGGGCCGCCTGCGAGAAGCGCGCGATCGCCTTGCGCTGGACAGCCGAAAGCAGCCGGGGAAGCCCGCCCTGCCATTGGCCGAGTTCGTTGTGGTCGCCTTCGCTGAGCAGGCTGTCCGAGCCGATCGCTCCAGGCTCGGAATCGGCGTCGAACCCCACCAGGAAGACCGCGCGCCTACCTGTCAGGCCGCCGGCAGCGAGCGAGCTCATGTGGAGGTAGCCCCCGGTTGAGCGGGAAGGGGCTTCCGTGCCGTAGACGGTCCGGGGCGCAGGCCACCCGTCGGCGCGGTCGTCGCTGCCGAACCGTCCCCCGTCACCGGCCTCTCCTCCTCCGAGGAGCTTGGAGCGACCGGGGCCGCGCACCCGAATGTCGCACTGCCTGCGTAAGATGGCGAGCGCGGTCGCGAGGCTGGTCTTCCGGGTCAGGCGGCTCCCTATCTCCAACAGGCGCGTGTCCAACTTGTCCATGACCTCGGGGTCGAGATCGCGGTCCCCCGGCACAAGCTCGAGGAACTTGCGGACCGATTCGGCGAGCGCGGCCGCGCTGACCGTCTTTTCCGGGGTCGGCGCATGGAAGACGAGCGGACGCAGGACGCTTCCCAGGGCGTGGAGCTCCCGCTGCGCCGCCCTGCGCCGCCTCTCCTTGGCCGGATCGGCCGCACCGCCGGATGGAATACCGCCAACCGGTTCCGTCTCGACGTCCTCCAAGGCGATGTCGAGCTGCGACAGGTGGCGGTCCCTGCCCCACCCGACGCGGAGCGACCGGAAACGGCGGGCCAGGTCGCTTGGGTTCGGGGTCGCCTCCCACTTGTCCGCCCACCCCGGCGGACGGATGTCGCCGGCCTCGATGAGTCGATGGATGATCCGGGCGTGGAATCCGCCTTCGATCCAGTCGAGATAGGCTTTCACCGCTCTTCCCACCCTTGTGCGCGAAGCATCGATCCCGTCTGCGTAGGTGACCGGGATCTTCAGTCCGCTCGCAAGCGCGTGCAACGCCGATCCGTAGAGTTTCGAGTCGGCCGCTACGATCTCGACCTCGTCCCAGGCCAGCCCGGCCTCGAGGATTCGGCGGAGGACGCTGCGCAGCTCGTCGGTCGCCGAGGCGGCCCCGAAGAGCGAGATACGGGGGCCGTCGAGGCGAGGGGCGGAGCCTCCCGATTCCGGAAGCCTGTCGGGCGCAGCGACAAAGGAGAGCGCTCCCGGTCGGTCTGCGTTCCGCCAAAACACCGCCGAGGGCGGCTCGTAGCCGACGACGGCCGGAGCCGGAACGAGTCCGGCTCCACTGGACCGAAGTTCGTCGAGGAGCATTCCCGCCAGGCCCGAGCCCACGACTCCGGAGAGAATGAAGACCTCTTCGGCGGCAAGCTCGACGGGCCACCCCGCCTGTCCTTCTCGGTTCCCACCTTGGGCCTCGCGCCAGCTTCGAAGAGCGGCAAGAGCGAGGCGGGCCTCTTCCGCCTCGTCCGCAGCTCCGCGTTCCGTCAGGGCTTCTTCGTACTCGCGCAGTATCCTTCCTATGAACTCGCGGCGGCCTCCGCCCAGCTTTGCGGTCAGGCGATCCCACTCCTCCAGGCTCACCCCGCCCCCGCGCAGAGCCTGAACCGCTTGGAGAACTCCGGAGCGAAACCCTACGCTGTGGGCGAGGCGCCTGAAGCGGGGAAAGGCGGCGGAGGCCGAGTCCAACGCGGCATCGACCAGTTCCGGTTCTTCGAGCGGGCGGAGACGGCGCAATCCGAGCCTGCGCAGCGACCTCCTTGCCAGCCGTCCGGCGAGTTCCCGGGGCGTCTCGACCCGGAAGCCGATCCATCCGGATCCGTTTCGCGCGAGGCTCCCGAGGTACTCCCGCCCCGGTCCGATTTCGGGAGCGACGAGAAGCCGGCGAACCGGCCCGCGCCGATCAGGGCTCCCCGGAGCGGGAAACCCTAACAACCGCCGACCCGACTAGCCAGCCGTGTGCTCCTTTCGAGCGCGCGGACCTCTCCTAGCGCACGAAGAGCATGTCGCGGTAAGCGGGCACCGGCCAGAGCTCGTCCGGAACGATGCGCTCCAGGCGGTCCACCACGTCCCGAACCTCGTCCATCGCGGGGATCACCCTGTCGCGGACGTGATTGGCCATCTCGGTGCCTTCCATCTCGGCGGCTGCCTGATTCTCCTCGGCCAGAGGCTCGATCTTCTCGACGAGCCGATCGATGAGATCGCTCACCGTGCGAGCCGTGGCGTTCACGCCGCGCACCTTGAGATCCACCTCGTCGGCGCACTCGATGACGTTGACCAGATTCTTGAGGTATTCGACCGCCGCCGGCAGGAACATGGTCTGAGCCATGTGCTGCGCGGTCTGGCCCTCGATGTTGACCGTCGCCGCGTACTGCTCGGTGTAGGTCTCGTAGCGCGACTCGACCTCGCGCGGCGAGAGCACGTTGTACTTGTCGAAGAGCGCCTTGTTCTTCTCGCTCTCGATGATCGGCAGGGCGTCCATCGTGGTACGCAGGTTGTGGAGGCCGCGCTTCTCCGCCTCGACCACCCACTCGTCGGAGTAGTTGTCGCCGTTGAAGATCACGGGACGGAAGCCTCGCGTTTCGCGGGAGAGCACCACGCGCATGCCGTCTTCGAGCGGAAGGCCCTCCTCGACCGCGGCCTCCAGTTCTTCGCAGAGCTCGTCGAGCGACTCGGCTGCGATGGTGTTCAGCACGGTAGTCGGGAACGCGACGTTCTGCGAAGAGCCGAGCGCGCGAAACTCGAACTTGTTACCCGTGAAGGCGAAGGGCGAGGTCCGGTTGCGGTCTCCCGAGTGCTTCGGAATCTCGGGCAGCGCCCTCACCCCTGTTCCCAGCAGGCCGGACGCTTTGCTGCTGGTGGCCTCGCCCGCGTTCTCCAACTGGCGGAAGATGTCTTCGAGCTGCGCTCCCATGAATGCCGATATGATAGCGGGCGGAGCCTCGTTCGCTCCCAGGCGATGGTCGTTGCCGGCGTGAGCGACCGTGGCTCGCAGGAGATCCTGGTGGCGGTGCACGGCCTTCAGAACCGCCGAGCAGAAGAAGAGGAACTGGCGATTCTCGTGCGGAGTGTCGCCGGGCTCGAGCAGGTTCGCGTTCGAGGTGCTCATCGACCAGTTGAGGTGCTTGCCCGATCCGTTCACCCCCTGGAAGGGCTTTTCGTGGAAGAGGCAGACGAGCCCGAAGCGCCGGGCCACGTTGCGCATGGTGGACATGGTGATGAGCTGGTGATCGCTGGCCTGGTTCGCCTCTTCGAACACCGGCGCCATCTCGTATTGACCGGGTGCGACCTCGTTGTGGCGGGTGGTGGCCGGAACGCCCAGCAGGTAGAGCTCGCGCTCGACGGCGTTCATGTACTCCAGAATGCGACCGGGGATGGAGCCGAAGTAGTGGTCGTCCATCTCCTGCCCCTTCGGAGGCTTGGTGCCGAAGAGGGTGCGCGACGACGCGACCAGGTCGGGGCGGCGGTAGAAGAACTCCTCGTCGACCAGGAAGAACTCCTGCTCGGCGCCGCAGGTGGGGCGCACCGGTCCCGGATTTTCGTCTCCGAAGAGCCTCAGCGCCCGCCGGGCCTGCTTGTCGAGAGCGTCCATCGACCGGAGGAGCGGCGTCTTCATGTCGAGGGCTTCCCCGGCCCAGCTCAGAAAGGCGCTCGGGATGCATAGGTAGGCGCCGCTCGGCCGTTCCATCAGGAAGGCCGGCGAGGTCGGATCCCACGCGGTGTAGCCCCGAGCCTCGAAGGTCGCCCGCAAGCCACCGGACGGGAACGAGGAGGCGTCGGGCTCGCCCTGGAGAAGCTCGCTGCTCTTGAATTCGGTTATGGCCGCGCCGCCGGCGATGGGCTTCAGGAAGGAGTCATGCTTCTCGGCGGAGGATCCGGTGAGCGGCTGGAACCAGTGCGTGTAGTGCGTCGCCCCTCTCTCGATCGCCCAGTTCTTCATGGCGAGCGCCACGCTCTCCGCGACCTGCGGGTCGAGAGAGGTCTCCCCGTTCATCGTCGCCTGGATGGACCTGAAGTCCGATTTGCCGAGGCGACTGCGCATCTGGTCGAGGCCGAAGAGGTTGCGACCGTAAATATCGGTCAAAGCCTCGTTGGGCGTGTCCGCCTCAATCGACTGGTAGCGGGCCGCGGCGAGCGTGTAGGATCCTTGTTGCGTCTTGGTCATCGGCGTTTGCTTGGTGGACTGAACGGGAGTGGATTAATATACCACCCCGAGGGTCGAAGGTGGAGCAAGCGCCCGGTCGAAAAACGTGCTCTTCGGTGCTGCGTCCGACGCTCAGCGCAAGGCCCGTGTCGCTCCGCGGACGGCCCGTGCGAAGCTACACGTCGAGATTCTTGACGTAACGGGCGTTTTCCTGGATGAAGCGACGGCGAGGTTCCACGTCGGCACCCATGAGATGGTCGAAGAGTCGGGCGGCGCGGGCCCCGTCCTCGATGCGGACCTGGAGCATGGTCCGGGTCTCGGGATCCATGGTGGTGCGCCAGAGCTGGTCCGGATTCATCTCTCCCAGCCCCTTGTAGCGCTGGACGTTCACCTTCCTGGCCTCGCCGTTCTTGCCGGCCAGCCTGCTCACGTAGCGGTCGCGCTCGTCGTCGGAGTAGGCGTAGTGGTCGGCCTTGCCCTTGTGCACGCGGTAGAGAGGCGGCTGGGCGATGTAGATGTAGCCCGCCTCGATGAGCTCCGGCATCTGACGGAAGAAGAAGGTGAGCAGAAGGGTCCGGATGTGAGCTCCGTCCACGTCGGCGTCGGTCATGATCACGATCTTCTGGTAGCGGACGTTGTCGAGCTCGAACTCGTCGCGGATACCGGCACCTATGGCGGCGATGATGGCGCCGATCTCCACGTTCGCGAGGATCTTGTCGATGCGAGCCCTCTCCACGTTCAGGATCTTCCCCTTTAACGGAAGGATGGCCTGCGTGGCGCGGTCCCGTCCCTGCTTCGCGCTGCCTCCAGCGGAATCTCCCTCGACCAGATAGAGCTCGCTGAGCGACGGGTCGGAAATGGAACAGTCTGCCAGCTTGCCGGGAAGCACGCCGCTCTCGAGCGCGCTCTTCTTGCGTGAGAGGTCGCGGGCCCGCTGGGCCGCCTCTCGGGCGCGCGCCGCCTGGCGCGCCTTGTCGATGATCGCGCGGGCGGCCTTCGGATTCTCCTCGAGGAAGACGCCGAGATGTTCGTTGACCGCGGTCTCCACCGCTCCGCGCACTTCGCTGTTGCCGAGCTTGGTCTTGGTCTGCCCCTCGAACTGCGGTTCGGCGACCCGAATGCTCAGAACGCAGGTGAGCCCCTCGCGCACGTCGCCGCCGGAAAGGCCTTCTCCCTTCTTGAAGATGTTGTTGCGACGGGCGTAGTCGTTGATGGTCCGGGTGAGAGCCGCCTTCAGTCCCGTCAGGTGGCTGCCCCCTTCGTGGGTGTTGATGTTGTTCACGAAGGTGAGCGTGTTGTCGGTGAAGCCCTTGTCGTACTGGACCGCGAGCTCGATTTCCGCCTCCGGACGAGTGGCCTGGAAGTAGCAGGTTTCGTGGAGAGGTTCGCGGCTGCCCCTGAGGAAGTTCACGTACTCGGAGATGCCGCCCTCGTAGAAGTAGCTCTCGACCCAGGTGCCCCCGGCCTCTTCGGTCCGGCCGTCCTCGACGACGTTCCGGTCCGCCGAGTCGCGTTCGTCGGTGAAGACGATCTTCACGCCGCGATTGAGGAAGGCGAGCTCGCGCAGCCTCGTGACCAAGGTTTCCCGCGAAAAGACGGTCTCGGTGAAAATCTCGGAATCCGGCAGGAAAGTGACCTTGGTACCGGTGACATCGGTATCGCCGATCTCGGCGAGTTCGGTGACCTTGACGCCGCGCTCGTAGCGCTGGTGATGGACGCGACCGCCGCGGCTCACCTCGACCTCCAGGTACCGCGAGAGGCCGTTGACGACGCTCACTCCCACTCCGTGAAGGCCGCCCGACACCTTGTAAGCTTCCTTGTCGAACTTCCCGCCCGCGTGAAGCGTGGTCATGACCAGTTCGACTCCCGGTATTCCCTCGACGGGATGGAGCCCGACGGGGACGCCCCGACCGTCGTCGATCACGCAGACCGAGTCGTCTTTCCGCACCGTCACCGAGATGCTTGAGCAGTGGCCCGCCATGGCTTCGTCGATGGCGTTGTCCACCACTTCGTACACAAGATGGTGGAGACCCCGGCTGGAGGTCGATCCGATGTACATGCCGGGGCGTTTGCGGACGGCGTCGATGCCCTCGAGCACCTGGATGTCGTGCGCCGTGTATTGGTTGTCCTGCGTATTCCGGTCACCGGTCATGGTGCTTCACTCCGCGAGCGGATGCCTGTCGTTGAGATTTGGATGTGGCCGCCGAGGCTTCGCCGCGCCCCGAGAGCCGGAAGACGATCCGGCTGAACGGGACGTCCGGAACCGATCGGTTCACCAGCTTGAGGAGCTTGTGCCTCTTGCCGTTGAGCTCCATCAGCCAGGGACTCGAGGACACCTCCACGAAGAGGGTGCCGTTCGAGATGCCGCTCGCCCGGGCGACTGCGGCTATCGTCGGGCCCACCAGAGACGGCCACGCATCCAGTACCCCGATGCGATCGACTTGCGCCCGCAGACCTGACCGGTCGAGCATGTCGGCGACGAGCGCCCCGACCTCCACCGGTCCTTCGGTTCCCCGTTCGCGCCCGCGGCGGCGTCCGCCCCTAGTCACGCGGCGACCTTGCCCGCCTTGATGCTCCAGCGTTCCAGGCCGGGCAATCGTACGTCGTTCTCCTTGGGCGCCGTCAGAATCACCTGCCCGAACTCCTCGGCCTCCAGCGCGTCGAGGACCCGCTCGCTTCGCCCTTCGTCCAGTTCGGCGAAGACGTCGTCGAGCAGGAGAACCGGGGAGCGGCCCGTCGCCTCCCTGATGGTGTTCGCCTCGACGAGACGGAAGGCCAGCGCGGCCGTCCTCCGCTGACCTCCCGAACCGTAGATATGCAGGTCGATGACATTTTCGTCGGTGGGCGAGCTCATCTTCAGACGGAGCTCGTCGCGATGAGGGCCGACCTGGGTCGAGCCCAGACGACGGTCGCGCTCGGCGGAATCCGTAAGGGCCTCCATGAAGACGGCGACGAGCCTGTCGGACGAATCCGAAATCTCGAGGTCCGCCTCCTCGGCGAGGCCGAAAGTCCTGAGTCCGGAACGGTAGCCCATGGATGCGGACGATCCTCCGGAGATGCGTTCGTAGTAGTTGGAGAAGGTCGCAGACCAGGCTTCCGTCCAGTGCAGCCGGGTCGCGATCATGGTCGCCCCGGCGTGAGCGAGAGCGGAATTCCAGGCGGAAACGGCGGGGTCGGAATCACCGGCCCGCAGAGCCGCGTTCCGCTGGGCCAGGGCTCTCCGGTAGCTCTGCGCTGCGGAAAGGTAGCCGGGCCGACTGAGCGAGAGCACGATGTCGAGATAACGTCTGCGCACCCCGGGGCCGCCACCGACCAGGGCCGCGTCTCCGGGCGAGAAGACGACCGCACCCACCTTGCCCACAGCCTGGGTCAGCCGTTCCTGCGTCACGCCGTCGAGCGAGGCCTTCTTGAGGCGGTCCCGACGGTGGTAGGCGGCGGCCACGACTCGAGGGGGACCGCCCCGGTCGAGGGTCGCCTCAAGACGGAAGAGCGGGGCGCCGAAGGCCACCATCTGCCCGTCTCGGGCCTGGCGAAAAGAGCGAAGACACTCCAGATAGTAGATCGCCTCCAGAAGATTCGACTTGCCCTGGGCGTTCTCGCCGATGACGGCGACGCCCCGGCTCGGGAACTCCAGCTCCTGGCGGCCGAGGTTGCGGAAGTCGGTGAGCGTGAGCGCTCGCAGGGTCAGGCCGCTATCCTCCCGTGAACTCGGCGCGCCGCCGTTCGAGGAAGGCGGCCATGCCCTCCTTCATGTCGGCGGTGCCCGCGAGAACACCGAAAAGGGAGGATTCGAAGGCGAACGCCTTGTCGGGCGGGGAGTCCCAGGAATTGCGTACGGCCTCCAGAGCGAAACGGACCGCGACCGGACCGTTCCGGGTGACGCGACGCATGAGCTTTTTCGCCGCCTTCAGGAGACCATCCTGAGGCGAGACACTCGAGACGAGTCCCATTTCGCGAGCCTGTTCCGCCTTGACGGGGTCTCCGGTCAGAGTCATCTCGAGGGCGCGCCCCATGCCCACGATGCGGGCGAGACGGACGGTGCCGCCGTAGCCGGGGATGATGCCGAGCCCGACCTCGGGCAGTCCGAAGACGGCGTTTTCGCTCGCGATCCTCAGGTGACATGCGAGAGCGAGTTCGCAGCCGCCCCCCAGCGCGTAGCCGTTCACGGCCGCGATCACCGGAACGTCGTAGCCCTCGATGGCCGCCAGGACCTCCTGCCCTCGCCGACTCGCGCGCATGCCGCCCTGCGGATCGAGCGTCGCCAGTTCTCCGATGTCGGCTCCGGCGACGAAGGCGCGGGACCCGGCGCCGGTCAGCACCACACCTCTGGCGTCGCTCCCGGCGACGGCGTCGAAGGCGTGTTCCAGCCCGTCGATCACCTGGGCATTGAGGGCGTTCAGCTTGTCCTGGCGGTCGATGGTAACGACCGCGAGGTCGCCGTCTCTCTCGGTCCGGATGAAGGAGGATTCGTTCATGTGTGGGAGTCGAGCGATGTGTTCGAAGAGGCACGAGCGCACCCGGATGGAAAACGCCCGACAAACCGGTTAGGTTCCCTCCCGTTGACGCAACCTGACATTCAACCAGTGGGGAAAATCATATGAGTCGTTCACTCAACAAGGTCATGCTCATCGGTAACGTGGGAGGCGATCCCGACGTGCGCACGACCCGATCCGGCACCAGGTACGCCAAGCTGTCGTTGGCGACCAACCGCCGTTGGAAAAACAGGCAGGACGGTTCCGAACAGGAAAAGACCGAATGGCACCGGCTCACGTTCTGGGGACGAACCGCTGAGATCGTCGAGCAGTACGTGTCCAAGGGAGCACGCCTCTACATCGAGGGGCGGATCGAGTACTCCGAGAGCGAGTCGCGAGACGGTCAGACCCGTTACTGGACCGACGTCATCGTCGAGGACATGCTCATGCTCGGCTCGGACGGAGCCGGACGAGGCGGCGGCTTCCAGCGGTCGGACTCCCGCGGCGGTGGCGACGGATTCCAGAGGCCGAGCGGCGGGGCGGGCGGCGGCGAAGGTGGAGGAGGCCGACCCGCCGAGCCCACCGGCGGGGACGACGACGACCTGCCGTTCTAGCCGTCCGCAGCCGAACTCTCGCGAGCGTCGAGTGCGGCTCAGTTAGTTTCGCTCCGGTTCCTCGGCGGCCCGCCAGAGCCCCAGGAAGTAGGATTCGTAAGGCAGGGGGTTGGCCTGGTAGTCTTCGAGCCAGACGTGGAACGGTGGTAGCGGCACCCAGCCGTTGAGCCAGTCGGTCGTGAGCTCCACGAGCCCGTCGTTGGTCAACCTGCCTCTCGCGGCGCCGCTCACGAATCTGCGTCCGACCTTGCGGTAGACCTCGTCCTGCGACAGGTAGATCAGGAGACCCGTGATCTGCCGCGAGCGATAATCGAGGTACTTCCTGCGCAGGATGTTCTCCGCGATGCCGAGTCCGCGGTTGGAGCCGCCGGAGTCTTGGCTGACCGTTTTCAGCATCCTGGAGGGCCTCCTCGCTAATCCTCGACGATATCCGGAGTCGGTTCAGAACCGGAATCGGTCCGTCGGGCTGTCACGCCGGGTCTTCCGCGCACTTGTCGGCGGTTTCCCCGTCCACGCCGAGCAAGCGCGAAAACACCGCTCGCTGCGTCATACCGATCAGGACCATGCGGTCGAGGAGCTCGGGAGCGGTGCGCTGGAGCTCCTCCGCCTGGTCGGCCATCTCGACGGGCAGCCGGACGTTGATCTCGACTCTGCGGGTTTCGAATGCCTCGAGCGGGTCTTTCATGGGCGGCCTCGGTCGGGTCGGGAACGTGGTTGCAACCTACCGCGTAAGTCGTGCTCGCGGCAATCTCGGTGGGGTGGGCCCGGAAATCTCGCACGGTAGGCCTGCACGGATAGGGTCGGGGTCCGGATCCGATCCTCGCATCGGGTGATACGGCACCTTTAGGACGCCGCCGAGGGCCGCCTTCGGCTGGTCGAACCGAACGCCCGACCCCGGGTAGTCGCTGGCGCGAAACGCAACCACCTCCACCCGCATCCATGAACCACTCCAGCAAGAACGGCCCGGTCGTTATCTCGGGCAAGCGCACCGGATTCGGAGGCTTCGGCGGCAGCCTCGCCCGCATGACGGCCACCGATCTCGGGGTCGCCAGTTCCAAGGCCGCGATCGCAGCGGCAGGCGTCGAACCCGAAGCCGTCGACGAGACCTTTTTCGGCAACGTCATGCAGACCTCGTCGGACGCCATCTACCTCGCCCGCCACGTGGGCCTGCGTTCAGGCGTGCCGAAAGAGCGACCGGCGCTGACCGTCAACCGCCTGTGCGGTTCGGGCTTCGAGGCGATGGTGCAGGGTGCGCGGGCCATCCTTTCGGGCGAAGCGAAAGTCTGCCTCGCCGGGGGCGCCGAATCGATGAGCCAGGCTCCACACGTCGTCCGCAGCGCTCGTTGGGGAGAGCTGCGGCTCGGTCCCGCCAAAGGCGCGTTCGGGGACACCCTGTGGGACGCGTTGCTCGATTCCTATTGCGGTCTCTCCATGGCCGAGACCGCCGAGGAGCTCGCCGACCGCTACGAGGTGACTAGGGAGGAGGCGGACACCGTCGCACTCCGTTCCCAGCGGCGGGCGGCCGCAGCCTTGCGAGAAGGCAGATTCGACGAGGAGCTTGCTGCGGTGACGCTGCGCGGCCGAAAGGGTGAGAAGCTCTTCCAGGCCGACGAGCATCTTCGTCCCGACACCACGGCCGAGGGGCTCGCCGGCCTGCGCCCCTACTTCAGGAAGGACGGCGTGGTCACGGCGGGCAACGCTTCGGGGATCGGAGACGGGGCGGCGAGCGCGGTGCTGGCCAGCGAGGAGTGGGCCGAGGCGCAGGGGATCCGTCCACTTGGCCGTATCCTTGCCTGGGCGTTTGTGGGAGTCGAGCCCAAGGTGATGGGGATTGGTCCGGCGCCGGCGGCGCGGGCGGCCATCGCCAAGGCCGGCCTGTCGATGGCCGACATCGACCTCTTCGAGATCAACGAAGCCTTCGCGGCGCAGTACAGGGCGGTGGAGAGGGAGCTCGAGCTCGATCCCGAACGCACCAACGTGAACGGCGGCGCCATCGCGCTCTCGCACCCGCTCGCGGCCTCCGGGGCTCGAATCACCATCCATCTCCTTCATGAACTCCGCCGCCGCGGCAAGCGCTTCGGACTGGGAGCCGCCTGCATCGGAGGCGGCCAAGGCGGGGCGGTGGTCGTCGAAGCGCTCTGAGCGCCTGGACATCGTCCCGCACACCCGATCAGGGGCCGTTCGCGCCCCGCAATTCAAAACGACACCAAGGATATGAAGATCAGCAGCGTAGGAGTCGCGGGATGCGGACTCATGGGAAGCGGCATCGTCGAGGTCGCTGCGGTGAGGGGTTTCGAGGTCGTATGCCGGGAGGTCGACGACGACGCGATCTCCGTCGGCAGGAAACGTATCGAGAAATCGCTGGCGAGGGCGGTGAAGAAGGAGAAAATCACCGCAGAAGCGCGTGACGCCGCCTTTGACAGAATGAGTTTCACGACCCAAACCGCCGATCTCGCCCCGTGCGACATCGTGATCGAGGCGGTAATCGAGAACATCGACGTCAAGAACGCCCTCTTCACCGAGCTCGACGGACTCGCGTCCGAGTCGACGATCTTCGCGTCCAACACCAGCTCTCTCACGGTCACCGACATGGCTGCGGCGACGAATCGCGCCGACCGCTTCGTCGGGCTCCACTTCTTCAATCCGGTGCCCGTGATGAAGCTCGTCGAGGTCGTGCGCACAATCGCGACGAGCGACGAAACCTTCGAGCGGGCCTTCGATTTCGCGCGTGCGCTCGGCAAGGCTCCCATCGCCGCGAAGGACAACTCGGGCTTCGTCGTGAACCTGCTGCTCGTGCCATACATGATGGACGCGATCAGGCAGCTCGAGGCCGGGGTGGCGACCATCGCCGACATCGACAAGGCGATGACCCTCGGCTGCGGCTACCCGATGGGCCCCTTCGTGCTGAGCGACTTCGTGGGCCTCGACACCCTCGCGCTGATCGGCGAGATCATGTTCGACGAGTACCGCGACTCCCGCTATGCGCCGCCCCCGCTCCTTCGGCGTCTGGTGGCGCTGGAAAGGTACGGGCGCAAGACGGGTGCCGGATTCTACGACTGGTCAGGCGAGCGGCCGGTTCCGCTCAGTCTTTAGTCGGTCCCGCTCAGGCCTTCAAGGCCGGAGGTCGGCCGAACGGAGGAGGTGGATCAGAAGTGGCCGCGGCTCTGCCTGCGGCGCTCGCGCCTGACGGCGGCCTCCCGCTTGCGCTTCCTCTGAGCGCTCGGCTTCTCGTAGAACCGCCGCTTGCGAAGCTCCGAGTAGAGCCCCGAACGCTGAACCTTGCGCTTGAAGCGCCGGAGAGCTCTCTCCAGGCTCTCGCTTTCCTGAATGGTTACTTCCAAGACAACTGCTCCTCTGAGGGGGACGAACCGGATTCCGTCGCGGTCGGGCCGCGAGGTTGGGGAGGCTGGGCGAGCATGCACCGCGTTCGTCGCGAAGCTCAGACCGGACTTCCGCAAGCGGGAAAGGTAAACGCGGCGGCGGCGGCGATCAAGGGCCTGACGGGGTGACCGCCTGTGGAATCGCCTCTGGACCGGTCGCCGAGGATACGGGTAGAGCGCTTGGCATGGTAAGTCGGGCTCGGACAACCCTGAAGCCGTGTCGGGCATCCAAGTCGAGGTCGGGTTGACATGTCCCGCCTGGATCCTAGACTCCTGCCAAGAGGTCACAATGCGCCATCGCCCACGCCTTCTTTTCGTCGTTATCCTATGCGGCCTCTGCGCTTGTGGCGGTCGAGACACACAAACCGAGGACGCGCCCCGGCCTGCGGTTGAAGTCTCGGACTCGGCGGGCGTCAAGAACGTCTTCCTGGGCCGGGTCGAGGAACTGTCGGCACCCGATCTGGCGCCAGACCTGGTTTTCTCCACCATGGAACTCGGGGTCGAGTTGTTCTGGGTCGGAGAAGTCATCTTTCTTGGAAACGGCGGCCTTGCGGTGGCCAACACCGGTGCGACCGAGGTGGTTCTCCTCTCCGCCGACGGTTCAGTCACAGCGGGCGAGGGACCGGGTGAGTTCAGTGCTATTACGACGCTCCTCACGACGGACGCAGGGTTCCTGGCCTACGACGCCCGGCTGGCTCGCGTCACGGAGTTCTCGGAGAACGGGGAAGTCCTCGCGTCGTCGCGCCTCTCCACAGAGAGCGCCATCGTGGACCTTGAACTTCTCGCGATGGGAGCCGCCGGGCACATGCTGGCGATCTTGGGAGAGCAGCGATTCTTCCTCCCCGAGGGGATGACAAGGGACACGACCCCCCTGCTGTTGTTCACGGATCTCGAAACCGAGCCTGACACGCTGGGGTTGTTACCCGCCAAGGAATGGAGCTATGGCGGCATGCCCGGCGGCGGGTTTACTCGCCACGAAACGGGCTTCGGGCGGGACATCGTCGCCCAGGGACTCATGGACAGGGCCTTGATCGGGGACACCGACGTGTTCAGCCTCTCCATCTACAAGGCCGATGGGACTCTGGTGCGTCGGATTCGCGGATCGGATGGCGGGTGGGCGGTCACACCCGAAGAAATCCGGGCATGGAGAGCTGAACGACTTGACCGCAGGGAGCCGGACGCCCCAGACTGGTACGTGGAATTCGTTCAGAATGCGCCCTACAGGGAGACGCACCCCGCCTTCCACGCCGCAGTGCTGGGTCCCGATGAGATGGTCTGGATCGGGCTCGCGACGCGACCCGGCGAGGAGACGAGACGATGGC
>JAGWBQ010000001.1:25164-165563 GCA_021295815.1 Gemmatimonadota bacterium
ATTCGCCCTGCTTCAGCGCAACGCCCTCGACGAGGAAGAGGTGAGGCTGTACCGCTATGCCCAGAGCCGGTAGCCGCCGTTCATCCCACTTCTCCCTGGCCTCCCCGTTCTCCACCTCGGTGCGCGTGCTTTGCCACGCCGGGGTCGCCTCGACGGTTCACAGCTCGGCACCTCCGCGTCGGGCTCAGAGGCCGTTTCCAGACGGTCCCCCACACACATTGCGCGGTAGGTACGGGCCGTATCACCAGCTGCGAGGGGAGGAAGGGTCACTCATCCGAGCCTCCTGCCCTGATTCGTTTCCTTTTCCTCCATCAACCGGCTTACCTCCTCCATACCCTGCAGCCACAGGTTCTCGACCGCGTAGTCCATGGGGGTCTTGCCCTCCCGGTCGAGCGCGTCGGGATCGGCGCCCAGCTCGAGCAGCTTCGGGAACACGACCGGGTTGCGCAGGGCCGCGATGTGAAGCGGCGTCCGGCCCGCTCCGCTGCGCGCGTTCACATCCGCCCCGGCCTTTGCGAGCAATTCCAGCACGGTCGCGTCGGGGTTGAGGGCGGCCGCCCAGTACAGGGGCGTGGCGGCTGCGTCATGCATCCAGTCCACATCACCGCGCGCGTGGATATCGGCTCCGCCTTCGATCAGCGCCGCGACGACGGCGGGGTTGGCGTTTCCCGCTACTGCTTCATGCAGGGGTGTCCGGTTTCCCATCCTGGGAGGCAGGCCCCATTGCTGGCCCCAGGGGTTGGTATATCCAAAGACATCACTCAGTCCGTTCCACTCCCACACTTCCTGACTTGTGCCCCTGGCATTCACCTCCGCACCCGCCTCCAAGAGCGCTACGACGACGGCGGGGTTCGGGTTCTTGCCGGCAGCTTCGTGGAGCGGGGTCCGACCCGCCGGCAACTTTGCATGAATATCGGCGCCCCTGCTCACGAGTTCCGCGATCAGCGCCGGGTTCGCGTTCTCGGCAGCCGCCCGGTGGAGTGCCGTCCTGTACCCCTTCGCCAACGCGTCCATCCGAGCTCCGGCCTCCAGCAACGCGACCGCGACCTCGGGATTCGCATTGCCTGCGGCCTCGTACAGCGGAGTCGCGTCCGTCGACCATGCATTGATCCGCGCGCCAGCGGCGACCAGCGCGGCGATCACGGCAGGATTGGTGTTGTCACGGGCGGCGTAGTCCAATGGGGCATGGCCTTCCTCGTTTCGGGCCCGTACGTCCAACCCGGCACCCGCCAGGAGATTGATAACGGCCGGGTCCCGGGTCCACGTGGCCGCTACATGGAGGGGTGTGGAGCCATTCGGATAAGATATCGTCCGACCAGTGCCGGTTCCGAACCACCCAATGTCCCTCATGCCCGTCATCTCCGCCCCCGCTTCCATACACGCGGCTACCTGCGCGGCCGTAGCCCCGGCGAAGAAAGTCGGTGTCGGCCACAACCGGCAAGCGCCCGGATCGGAAACCCTGCCCCAGTCGTCCACCGCCGTTCGATCGGCCCCGAGTTCCAGCAGGCGCCGGACGACGGCGGGACTGACCTGCCTCACGGCCCAGTGAAGGGGGGTCTCCCCGTTCTCGTCGCGCGCGTCCACGTCGGCACCGGCATCCGCCAGGAGCTGGACTACCGCAGGAGAACCCCAGGGCCCGGTAGCCGAATGCAGAGGCGTGGCACCTTTCTCGTAGCGCATCTCCAAGTCCGCCCCTGCCTCGAGGAGCATCCTGACGCTCTCGGGCCGGTTCGCCTTTGCTGCGTAGTGCAAGGCCGAACCACCACGATCGTCGGGAGCGTTGACATCCGCGCCGCGATCCAGCAGAGCCGAGACAACGGCGGGTACGCCGACGGCTTGGTGCAGCGGGGTTGCACCCGCCCGGTTCCGTGCGTCCACGTCCTCCCCGGCATCCAGCAGGGCGGCGATAGCACCCGGGGCGAAGGAACGATTCCAACCCAGAAGCCGCACCAGAGTATGCAGCGGCGTTTCCTCCGCTTCGCTGCGGGCGGTCAGTTCGGCGCCGGCCTCCAGACAACCCCGAATGCTCGCAGGTGGAGCCACGGCGAACAGATCGAAGCGCTCCCAGTCGCAAACCGGGGCCAACCGGTCCTCCGCCGGATCGGTTTCCGGCGCTGCCCCCAGTTCCTGAAGTTTGTCTGCCAGTTGGGCGCTTCCCAACCTCCTGGCCCTCCCCAGCGGGGTCTCGCCACCGCTGTTTCGCAGTCCAAGGTTCGCCCCGGCACGCACCAACGCAACAGCCAGCGCCGTGTCGCGCTCCAACAGCGCCGTGTCGGCCGTCTCATGCGGGGGTGTCGGCTGCGGGGGGGCGCGAAAGAAGGGATTGCGACCGTTCACATAGTAGTTGGTGGACCGAACCGATCTGCGGCCGTATGCAACCACGAGATGCAGGGGAGTGTTGCCATTCTCGTCGCGCTTGTTGGCGTCCGCGCCGGCCTCCAGAAGCAGGCGTACGTTGGCGAGGTGTCTGGCTGCGGCTGCCCGGTGCAGGGGTGTTTCGTCCCTAGCGTTCAATCCATCGGGATCGGCACCGGCCGCAAGCAGGGCGGAAACTCGCGACGAATCGTCGCTGGCGCCGGATGCCAGGTGCAGAGGTGTGTCGCCGACACTGGCCGCCCTTTGCGGAAGCGCGGCGCTGGCAAGCAGGGGGAGGGCGCTGGCAGTCGGATACGTGGGGGCGTAGCCCGCCCTGGCGCGCGCGTTCGGGTCCGCACCCGCATCCAGAAGCGTGGCGATCAAAGGCACGGTGGCCTCGCGGGAACGGGAAAAGGACGCGACGTGAAGGGGAGTCCACCCCCTTCGGTCGCGTGCGTGCGGATCTGCTCCCAGCTCCAGCAGCCGGTCTACAACGGTGAGGTCGCCCCATTCGGATGCTCCATGCAGCGGAGTGCCTTTGGCATTGTTCGGCACATTCGGGTCCGCTCCCACCTCCAGAAGCAGATTCGCGAGGCCCGCATTCCTCATTCGGACCACGTAGTTCAGGGGAGTCTCGTTGATGTAGTTCCGAACATCGATATCCCAGCCTGACTCCAGGCACGCCTTCAGGGTTTCCGCAGCGAGGGTCTCTTGGAGCCAGTTCTGCCAGTCGTTGCAGTTGTCGGAATCGGCACCGGGAACTCCGTCGCGATCGATACCGCGAACTCCGCCCGGGACACTGCGGACCTCGCGGGAGCCGGCATCGCGACCCGCGACCGTGCCACGCTGGTTCCGCGCTGTCGAATCGGCTCCCAGTTCCAGCAGCTTCCCCATTACCGAGGGCTGCGGATTGCGGTTGGACCGGGCAGCGTGCAGGGGCGTGTTCCCCATGGCGTCCCGCGCATTCACGCCGGCACCGGCTGCCACAAGAGTCGCGATTGCCAAGGCCCGCCCGCCCTGCGCCGCCTCGTGCAACGGAGTGCGACCCATCAGGTCCATCGCGTCTACGTCCGCACCCGCCGCCAGAAGCATCGCGACTCGGCGAGAGTCGTTCGGGTTCGCATGCAAGGGAGTTCTTCCCCAAAGATCGACCGCGTTCACATCGGCTCCGGCCGCCAACAGCAAGTTGACGATCTCCTCACGGCTTCCGTACCACACCGGGGTCGCCCCTTTCCAGTCCCGTGCGTTCACATCCGCCCCGGCCGCCAGCAGCATGGCCACGATGCCGGGGTTCGGCCCCCGCCCGGAGGACGCCCCGTGCAGCGGTGTCGAGCCGCTGTGGGTGCGCGCGTTGACATCCGCTCCCGCCTCCACCAGCAATGCCACGACGGCCGAGTCCGGCCTCCGATGTGTCCACTCGTGAAGCGGGGTTTCGTTGGCTGCGTTGGGATCCGCGCCGCGGGACGCATGATGCAAAGGCGTTTCGCCTCGGTCGTTGCGCGCGCCAATGTCAGCGGCCGCATTCAGTAGCACCCGGACGATTGTCGAGTCGCTGCGTGCAGCGGCGTGCAGCGGCGTCGTGCCCTCCCAGTCTCCCGCGTTGACGTTGGCACCTGCCTCCACCAGCACCCGAACGATGGCTGTATCCCCCTCCCGGGCCGCCCGGTGCAGGGGCGTCCTGCCCCATTCGTCCCCGGCGTCGACATCCAGGCCGGCCGCCAGGCACGCGACAAGCGTGGCTTGGGTGGCTCTCTGGTGGAACGCCGACGTGGTCCAGTTCTCGCAGTTGGAAGGATCAGCCACTTCGCCGCGGTCGTTTTCCGCCATGGGATCCGCCCCGAGCTTCAGCAGTGTTGCACCCACCTCGGGATTCGAGTTGGACCACGATGCATGCAGGGGCGTGTTTCCGGCGGCGTCCCGGGCATTGGGATCGGCTCCCGCCTCGATCAGGGCGACAACCACGTCCGGCTTCCGACTCGAGGCCGCAACTTCGTGCAGCGGAGTCCTTCCATTCGGGGCCCGTGCGTTCGGGTCCGCGCCGGCTTCGAGACAGCTCGTCACCTGTTCGGCGGTGGCGTTCCGGAAGAAGTTCGGGGAGCCCCAGCCCGTGCAGTCCACCTGGCCGGCGGCAGGCACCGCGAATAGGAGGAAGATGGATGCAGTCGAAATGAATCGCTTCATGGCTTTGAGGTGGTACTACTTCGTTGGACAGTTCAAGGGTAAGATTAAGATGTATTCCGGCCGGGTTTGAGAGCCCTCGGGAACCTCCGTTACATCAAAGATATCCCCCGGTAGCCGGGAGAGGAACCCGACCGGCGACCGGGAGCTGCCGGCGAGCGGGGAGCGCGTGCGGAGCTGGCGGACGGCGCGGCGCACCTCCGTACTGCGGCCTCCTGGTGTGCACTGCGGTGGGCGGGAAAATGTTCGGACCCGTGGACGAACGGAGCCTGCGGCCGCTCTCGCGACGCCGTGGTGTACCTTGGCGAACACCTCCGGCGCGGTGTCGAGCATCTGCCGCTTCCACGGGCTCACCTGGTTCGGACGAAGCTCATGCCGCGCGGCGATCGCCTGCACGCTGCCGCGCTCCCGGGGCGCCTCCAGCGCCACACGGCCCTTGACTCCGCCGTGAATCTCCGTCTCTTCCTTGTCTCTCGGTGCCTCCCGTCCCATGATACGTTCACTTTAGAGACCGGTGCTAAGAAACCGGGACCACATCGAGACAGGAAGGATCCGGATGATAACCAGGCGTTTCCCAACCACTCACAGCGCCGCGGCCATTGCCATCGCCGCCGTTGCAGCGTGCGGCGACGGCGTATCCGGCGGCCGCTCCTCGGCCATGGTCACCGACAGCGCCGGCGTCCAAATCGCCACCAGCGACCCGTGGACCGCAGAGGCTCACTGCGCAATCGGCGAAGAGCCAGTTCTCTCGATCGGCACCCGCGAAGGGGACGGTCCCCAGATCTTCTTTCAGGTGCGCCATGCCGCCCGCCTGTCGGACGGCTCCGTAGCGGTCGTGGACGGCTCCAGCCGAGAAGTCCGCGTGTTCGCCGAGACCGGTGCACACCTCGTTTCCATGGGTGGCCGTGGCGAAGGACCCGGTGAATTCGGCGGCCCCTGGCTCCTATGGGTGCTGCCGGGTGACACCCTCTGGGTAGGCGATTACCTGCCATGGCGCTTCAACGTCTTTTCCGCGGACGGGGTATTCGTCCGTTCGGTAGCTCCAGAGGACTTTTCCCTGCACACCCTTGTCCCTCCCGGCGGCGTGCTGGACGGCGGCTCCTCCGTGAATGTGACGCAAGCGGCTGGAGGAGGGGGTGATTTCGCCACTCCGGTGAACTTCCTGGTGATCGCGCATGGCCCCGATGGTGCCGTTCTCGATACGCTTGCGACCCTGCCGGGAAAGCGTCTCGGCTCGTTGCCGGGATTCGCCGGTTTCATCGAGCCACTGTTCGAGGCGTCCTCGTTCGTGGCCGCCCGCTCGTCCACCGTCGCGACGACCACCGCGCGGGAACCGGAAGTTCGGATCTTGGACGGAGCGTTCCAGCTGCGCCGCATCATACGCTGGTCGGATCCGGACAGAGAGGTGACCGGCGCACACGTGCGAGCGGCCCACGAGGACTACATCGCCCGGCACGGCGGTCCCGAAAGCCCAGGCTGGAGCGCCGGGCACGAGGCTGCCATCAGCGACGATCGACCCGTGGCCGAGGTGTTTCCGACCGCTTCGGATCTCATGGTCGGGAGCGCCGGGCGCCTGTGGCTGAAACGCTACCCGAGGCCCCGCGAAGAACCGTCTTGGATGGCCTTCCAACCTGGCGGAGACTTCTACTGCCACTTCCGCCCAGGTCCGCAAATGACGCCGCTCGAATTCGGAGCCGACTACCTGCTCGCCCTGCACCGTGACGACCTGGGTGTGGAACGGGTCATGATGTACGACCTGACCAGGAACTCCAGTTGATCCCGCCGGTCCTCGACGAACGGGGAACGCGCCCCGACCGTACCGTGGCGCTTTCGGCATGGCGGGCAGGGGTGGGGCGGGCCGAAGAAGCCTGGACGCACATGGATTACCAGCTCCTCCCACCCAACCCGGCCCCGGTACCGTCATGCCTTCCTCCTCCCCCGCCCACCTCGCCCGCGCAAGCCACATGACCGGGAAAGCCGGTCGCTCGCTGTGCCCTGGAGCGATGCGCCACCCTTTCCGATGCTTCGCCATCGGCCTGGCCGCGCTGCTTCATACCGCCGCTCCTTCCGCGGCCCAGCCCGCCGGGGAGATCGCACAGAGCTACCGGCGCGCCCACGAGGCCGAGATTCTGCGCGACTTCGCCGAGCTGCTCACCTATCCCAACCGGTCGAGCGACACCGAGGACATCATGCGAAACGCACGCTTCATACGTGACCTCCTGAGCGAGGCGGGAGCCGAATCGGAGCTGCTTACCCTCGACGGCGTGGCACCGCTCGTCTACGGCGAACTCGAGGTCCCGGGCGCGACCCGCACCTTGGGCATCTACGTTCACTACGACGGTCAGCCGGTCGATCCCCGGAACTGGACCCATCCCCCGTTCGAACCCACCCTCTATTCGGCCTCGATGGAGGTGGGCGGCGAACCGATCCCGATGCCCGGACCCGGCGATCCGGTCGATCCCGACTGGCGCATCTATGCCCGTTCGGCCGGCGACGACAAGGCTCCGATCACGGCTGTACTCACGGTTCTGGAGGCTTTTCGCGAGGGCGACGTGAACCTGACCTCGAACCTGGTCTTCTTCTTCGACGGCGAAGAGGAGACTGGATCGCGCAACCTCGGCCGCTACATGGAGATGCGCGCCGAGGCGTTGGAAGAAATCGACATCTGGCTGTTCTTCGACGGGCCAGCCCACCAGAGCGGACGTCCGCAGCTCACCTTCGGAGTGCGGGGTTCGATGGGCATGGAAATCACGGTCTACGGCGCCACGCGCAATCTTCATTCCGGCCACTACGGCAACTGGACACCCGACACCGGCAGCATCTTGGCACACCTGCTGGCGTCGATGAAGGACCGGGATGGTAGGGTTCTGGTGGAAGGCTGGTACGACACCGCCGACCCACTCGGCGAGGAGGAGCAGGCGGCTTTGGCGTCGATCCCCGACGTGGACCCGACGTTGCGCAGGGAGCTGGGGCTCGCATGGACGGAGGGACAGGGAGAATCGATCGCCGAACGCCTTCTCCTGCCCGCCCTCAACGTCCGCGGAATCACTAGCGGAAACACCGGCGCACTGGCCCGCAACGTCATACCCAACACCGCCGTCGCCGCCCTCGGCATCCGACTGGTCAAGGGCAACGATCCCGCGCATCTTCGCCGGCTCGTGGTCGAACACATCCAGGATCGGGGTTTCCATGTGGTGACCGAGGACCCCGACATGGAGACCAGGCTGCGCCATCCGCGCATTGCCAAGGTGACGGGCGGGGGCGGCTATCCGGCTGCGCGGACGAGCATGGCCGACCCCTTTGTGCAACAGGTGATCGGCGCGGCCTCGAACGCGGCCGACCGGGCGTTCGGACCTGGTTCGCTCGTGCTCGCGCCGGGAATGGGCGGGACGCTGCCGCTCTACCTGTTCACCGATGTCGCGGGTAAGCCGGCGATCGTGGTACCGGTCGCCAACCACGACAACAATCAGCACGCTCCGGACGAGAACCTCCGGATCGGGAACCTGTGGTACGCGATCGACCTGTATGCGGAGCTGTTGACCATGCCGCCGGTTGTGTCGTAGGCGCCGTAGCGGGCGCGCCTGGGGCATTCCCGGCTTGCCGCTCGGTCTCGCGCCTATCCCGGAGGAGGGCTGGGGCGTCTACATCCATGCCGCCTTCTTCCTCGGTTTTCCAGTCCGGCTTGGCCGCGTCCGCGGCCCCGCACCGGCGATCTCGTCGACAACCCAGTCGCCGACCTCGACAGTGCCGGCCGATCCGCCCAGATCCGGGGTCGTCACGCCCGTCTGGACCGATCGGACCACCGTCTCCTCCAGCAGAGCGGCGGCCTGCGCGTGGCCGAAGTGGTCGAGCATCATGCCCACGCACCGGACGGCGCCGAGAGGATTGGCGATGCCGCGCCCGGCTATGTCGGGGGCCGAACCATGGACCGGCTCGAAGAGCGCGTGGCGGCCGGGATGGAGGTTCGCCGACGCCGCCATCCCGAGACCGCCGGTCACTGCCGCCGCCAGGTCGCTGACGATGTCCCCGAAGAGATTCGAGGTGACGATCACCTCGTAGAGCTCCGGCCGTCGGACCAGATTCATGGCCGCAGTGTCGATATAGGCGTGATCGGTCTCGATTCCGTCAAACTCGGCCGCCACCTCACCGAAGACCCGGCGATAGAGGCCGCCGGCCCAAGGCTGGGCGTTGGCCTTGTCCACAAGGGTCACCCGTCCGCGACCGCGCTCGCGGGCGAACTCGAATGCGGCCCGGACGATGCGCTCGACTCCCTTGCGGGTGTTCACGTCCTCCTCGATGGCGATTTCGTCGGCGGTCCCGGTCTTGAACGACCCGCCCATGCCGAGGTAGGCTCCCTCGGTGTTCTCGCGAAAGGTGTCGATCCGGGTCGGCAGCCGTGCCCGTTTCAGAGGAGAGAGCTCGGGCGACACCAGGATGGCCGGACGGTGATTGACGTAGAGGTCGAGCCGGAAGCGCATGCCGAGAAGAATGTCCCTGGCGTGTTCGTTGCCGGGCACTCGGGGATCGCCCAGAGCTCCGAGCAGAACCGCGTCAAAGTCCTCGGAGATGCTCCGAAACTCGTCCTCGGTGACGGTCACGCCCGCCTCCAGATAGCGGTCCGCGCTCAGCGGCAGCTCCGTCATCTCGAAGAGAGAGGTGTCGAACGCGGCCTCCACCGCCTTCGCGGCGCGGGTAGCCTCCCGGATCACTTCCGGTCCGATGCCGTCGCCCTCGATCACGGCCACCCGGATCTCGGAAGCCATTCAATCGGCTCCGTTTCCGCGCCGCATGAAGAACAGATCGAGCTGGTAGGGATCGGAGTAGCGGCCCATGACTTCTCTGGTCGAGCCCAATTCGGCGAAGAGTCGCTCGACGGGATCCGCCTTGACGAGCTCGTCGAGACGCTCCTGCCAGGGACGAAGCAGGTCCCGATCGGGCGGCGGTCCTTCCATGGCTCTCAAGCCCTGAATGACCCGGGACACCGCTACCGGATCCCGGTGGTCGGCGGCAGGCACCTTGATGAACTCCCTGAGAGCGGCTTCGCGGTCGCCGGCGTCGTGAAGGAGGTGGCCGAGGTTGACTCGCGCGCTATGGCGGTCGGGATCGAGAGCGAGCGCCATGTTCAGGCATCGGCAGGCCCCGTCAGCGTCGCCCAGTCTGTCGCGCGCGTATCCCAGCGCCTCGATGAGCGCGGCACTGTCCGGGACCCGATGCCATGCCCGAGCCAGGAGGTCGCGGCAGCGCTCGAAGAGACCTTCCTGGTAGAAGGCTGCCGCCACTTGGAGCGAGTGCTCCGGATCGTCGAGACCCGCCATCGATTCAGCCCTCTCGATGAGGCCGACCGCCTGTTCGTGCGCCCCGAACCGAAGCAGGACGCGCCCCAGCCCGGCCAGCGCCTCCGTGTTCGCCGCATCGATGGAAAGAGCGAGCTCGAAGGAGTTCCTGGCCCAGGCGTATTCCTCCCGATCCAGACGAACGTTTCCAAGCTCGGCGTGCAGCTCCGAAGACCTGGGATGGACGACCAATCCCGCCCTCACCGCATCCAGGGCCTCGACGAGCGCCTGTCGGGAGCGGAGGTCCCGGCTCCTGCCGAGGCAGTCCTGCTGGTTCGTGACGCCCTCTATCGCTGACGCTCGAACAGGTAAGCGGAGTCCTCGTGCCTGGCGCCGCCCCCGTCGGCCACGGCGAAGCGGGCGCCGGACCAGATGGCCGCGCCGCCGTAGTCGCCGTTCTTGTTCACCGCGTAGTAGTTGACATTGAAGTTGGGCCGGCCCTCTTCGTCGCGAAGGCGATCCTCCACGGTGAGGTGTGCGATGCGCCGGAGAGCTTCCAGACACGCGTCGGTGGGTTGCATGCCGTTACGCATCATCTCCACGACGGTGTAGCTGCCGCAGGTCTTGATGACCGCCTCGCCGCGGCCCGTGGATCCGGCCGCTCCCACATCGTTGTCGCAGTACTGGCCCGCGCCGATGATGGGCGAGTCGCCCACGCGTCCCGGAATCTTGTAGGCGAGTCCGGAGGTGGTCGTGACCGAGGAGAGGTCGCCGTCGGCGTCGACGATGTCGCAGTTTATGGTCCCCTGCGGGCGGTACCCGTCGTGAGAATCCAGGAGCCCGTCGCCGAAATCCTCCGGCGCGCGCATGGAGCCGATCCCCTCGCCGGACTCCTCCGGCGTCAGGTAGTCGTCGCGGTCGCTCAGGCGGGCTCGCCACTCGATCCAGCGCCGGCGGGAAGACTCGGTGAGGAGATCCTCCATCTTGTGGCCCATCGATAGAGCGAAACGCTGCGCCCCTTCGCCCACCAGCAGGTGATGATCGGTGTAGCGCATCACGTCGAGCGCGACCAGGGAAGGCCGCTTGAATCCCTCCAGGGCGGCAACCGCACCCGCGCCCCGGGTGGGGCCGTGCATCAGCGAGGAGTCGAGCTGAACCATGCCGTCCTCGTTCGGAAGTCCGCCGTAACCGACCGAGGAGTCGTTCGGGTCCTCCTCGACGAGATTGACCCCGCGGACGATCGCCTCGATCGTGGTGGCGCCGCCCTCGAGCTCCCGAAGCGCGGTCTCGACCGCTGCCAGTCCGTTGCCTGAGGCGACGCAGGTGGGGGTGACCCGTCGGACGATGACCGCCGGTGCGGTCGCGCCTCGCACGGGGAGGGCTCCGCCGAAAGCTGCTCCCACACCGGCCCCTGCGGACACTCGAATAAAGTCACGTCTAGTTGCCATGTCTGTTTCCCCTCTCTGTCGGAGTCGCGCCGAGCCTGGCGGCGAGCGGCGCTCCGGCCTCCGTGTGCGGGCTTAGCGCAGCGCCGGATGAACGATGGGCGGTTCGCAGAACCTGGTGCCGATCTCGAAGAGCGACGTCAGCTCCTTCTGGTCGAGCGTTTCGTAGCGTTCGCCGATGTACTCGATGGTCTCTTCCATCCACTTGCCCTGAGCGTCCTGCGCAGCCTCGAGCACGCCGCAGTTGTTGATGTGGCTGAAGAGCTCGTCGCGAGCCCTGTCGAAGATCTTCTTTCTGTCCAAACCGGCCTCCTGCCGTTGGTTCCGGCCCCGGGCGGGCGTGTCCGCAACCGTCGAATCCGGAGTTGATGTCGTCCAAAGATAAGCCCTTGCGTATGGTGCGCCAGTACCGAAGCGAGCCGCACCCCTTCCCATCTTCGTGCTTCGCGTTCAATTTCATCCGCCGCCCCGACCTCGTTCCCAGGCGAGCGGACGGATCCCGTGAACCCGCCACGAGAGGAACCATGCCCGCCGACACCCGCCCACCGTCGCCCGCCAACCCAGGCGAGGCGCGGACATGAGCTGCCGGCTCCGGTTCGCCGCAGTGTGCGACGATGCCCGGGAGACCCCCGCCGGACGCATCGATCTCCACGGCGTCTTCTACGATCTCGCCGCACCCGGCTTTCCGGCGCAGCAGGATCGGCTCGTGCTGGTCGCCGTCCTCGAGTGGGATCACCACGACCACGGCCGCTACCGTTTCCGGGCCGATCTCGTCGACGAAGCCGGCGCCGTCTCGCTTACGGTCGAGGGCGAAACGGAGGTGACGCCGTCCCGACAGGGTTATCCGCCCCCCCGCTCGCGGCTGATCATGCCTCTGGAGAAGGTGATCTTCCCCGGGCCCGGACAGTACGCCTTCCGAATCCGGGTCAAGGGGAGGGAGCTCGAGGGACCGGGCATCTTCCTGATGGAGGCGGAGCCGGTCTGACCGGGTTTTCGCGCGGCCGGACGAGAGGGGATCAGTCGGAGCCGCCCAAAGCGACCTTGAGACCGAGGACGGCAAAGATCCCGGCAGCGCCCAGCGCCACCTGCCACTCCCGATTTCTCAGGTAGCGGGCCATCGCACCCTCTTCCCGAGCCGAAACCGCGCCGTCGCGGGCCGGAGTTTTCTCCTCCTCGAGCGCCGCCTCGCCGACAGCTTCTTCCGCGACCGCCCTCGCCTCTCCGCCTAACATCCGTCCCGGTCTGGGAATCAGCCTCGGGACCGCCTCGCGGTAGCGGAGGAAGTCGTCGCCGAAAATCGCCTCGAGATGGATCTCCTCGACCATGATGGTCGGTCCGTAGACGATCACGAAGAAGAGCAGGAAGACCAGAGTCCACACCCAGCTCGCGGACGCCGCGGCGACGCCTGCGCCCAGCAGGAAGGTGCCCGCGTAGAGAGGATGCCTGACGAAGCGGTACGGACCGGTGACGGCGAGCTCGCGATCCTTCCGAATGACCGAAGCCGCCCCCGCCCTGAGCGCGAGCCCCGCGAAGGTCAGGACGGCTCCCCAGATCAGGGCCGTCGTCTCCGGACGGGCGAGAAAAAGGAAGGGAAAGAGCAGGACCCAGACGGTGTCTCTGCGCCGGCGGATCAGCTCCCTGAATCGGGGCGAGCCAAACGGCTTCGGGCCATGGTCCGGGCTCGGGCCTCCGGGTTGAGCGGCAGCCCCGCTCGATGGTCGGTCAGATATAGTTCGAGCGCTCCCGGGAATCGCGGTACGTCGGTTCTGAGGTAGACGAGCAGCCGTCGCTCGTCGTCGGAGAGATAGATCTCGGCTTCCATGCCCTCGGCGAACATGCCTTCCACCTGCACGACGGGCTCGATCACCAGGCAATCGAAGACCCCGGCGTCGACCTCGCGCCGCTCCCGCCTGAGAACGCGAATGATGACGGGATTGCCGTCCTCCTTGAAGTAGCGGGGCAGCGTATAGGTCTTGCCCACCTCCAGATCCATCTGTCGCAGATAGTATATGAAGGCTATGTCGTCGAGCGGAAGCGACGAACCGAGAGGGCCGGAGTCCTCCACGTCCTCGCGCCGCCACTCTCCTTCTTCCGGATACATCTCGTAGTGGCGTTCGCCCTGGTAGCCGGTCTGATCGGTCGTCCTCAGGTAGCGGTGGCTCTGGAGAGTCCGGGTGTCGATGAAAGTGGTGTGGTTCTGCTTGTAGTTGAAGCCGAATCTGCCGCCGTCGATGTTCAGCCCGGCCCGGTAGGTGGAGTTGCCCCTCACCTCGTCGAGCCCTTCGACGAAGAGTTGACCGTGACCCACGTCGAACCATCCCAGTTCGACCCGGTAGGAGAGCTGTTCGCCGGGCCCGAAGGATACCTGGGCCGCGGCCGCGTCTTCGGGATAGACTGCGGCGAGGGAGTCGAGGAGGGCGGTGGCGGAGCGTGCGGAGTGGGCCTCAGGGTCGTCCTGGGCCTGCACGCCGGCCGACGCTGTAAGCAGGAAGGCGAGCACGGCGACAACGACCGGAAGCGCGCGGCGCTTCAGGGCCTTCCGTGCCTGCAGCAGGCGGCCGAGTTCCCTCAGCGGGCGGTGACGGGTGGGCCGGGTGCGAAGATGGGGCCGGAAAGCGGTGGAGATTTCGACCGAACGACGGGAGAGGCCGCCGAACAGACCCAGCGCCTCGGCGTTCGCCCCCCAGCCGTCCGACCCGAAGGCCTGGTCCGCAGCCGGGCTCCCGTCGAGCTCGAAGCCGCCCTTAAGCACCATGACGCGATAGGCGCGCAGGCTCGCGAAGGGATCCCCGGGAAACCCGCTGAGCGGTCCGCGCTCGAAGAAGCGGCTAACGAGTCTAAGCAGCCGACCGGAGAGCCCTCGCGGTCGCACCTCCGGTTTCGGGCGCGCCGCGACCAGGTCGGCCCCTCCCTCCAGCGCCTTGACCATGGGCAGCAGATCGGCCGGGTCCTCGGTCAGATCGGCCTGGAGCAGGACGGCGAAGTCGCGCTTGGGATAGGCCGAGTCGTCCACCACCCAGCGGAGCAGCCGCTCGCTAGCGCAGGCGAATCCCTTGCGGTCGTCGGACCGGTGGACGGTGAGCGGAACGTGCCGGCCATAGCGGGCGAGCACCTCGGAGCTTCCGTCGTCGGAAGCGTCGTCGAAGGTCACCACACGGAAATCCCGACCCGCGTCGGAGAACACGCGACGCGTCTTCCACAGAACCGGCCCGATGGTAGCGGCCTCGTTGTGGACAGGGATGCAGACGTAAACCATGCGCGGTTATACGGGAGAGGTCGGTACCGGTTCCCGGCCTTGGCGGTCCGCAGACGGGGTTCGCCCGTTCGAACCGAGGCTGCGGAGGTGCTCCGGCGGTCGGGGCTTCCAGCGTCGATGCTGCCAGAAGTACTGCTCGGGCACCCTGCGGATGGCCCGCTCGAGCGCTGCGTGGTAGGACGCCAGCAGGTCCGTCGGTTCGACGGCGTGCCCCAGGGATTCCACGTGGACGACATACGAGTCGCCCGCGCGGAGGGCGTAGCCGAAGAGGGCGGGAACTCCTAGCCGGGCCGCGAAGGTCGCAGCGCCGAGAGGAGTGGGCGCGTCCTCGCCGAAGAACGGAACGAGAGCGCCGCCGCGTGCCGGGTTCTGGTCGCTGGGTACGGCGACTACCCGTCCTCGCCTCAGAGCCCGGGGCACCTCCCGCACCGCCCGCTCCGCGTCGATGACGCCCCAGCCGATCCGTGCACGGACGCCGGCCAGAACCGCGTCGAGACGGGGGTTGCGCAGAGGTTTCACCACCGCGTCGAACGGTATCCCTCGCGTGACGAACCCGGCGGTTCCGACCTCCCAGCTTCCCAGGTGAGCCGTGAAGAGGATCACGCCCTTTCCTTTCGCTCGGGCGTCCCGGAGCAGTTCCATTCCGACGAAGTCCGTACGCCTGCGGAGCTCCTCCTCGGAAGCCCGACTCAGACGAAGCGCCGACACCAGCTCGCGTCCGAGATGCCGCCAGCTCGCTCTCGCGATCCCCGCGCGCCAGGCGGCCGAACTTTCGGGGAAAGCTAGGCGCAGGTTGCAGAGAACGACCCGACGTCGCCCTCGCAGGAGCGCCCCCGCAGCGGCCCCGAAGCTCTCGCCCAGCCGAAATGCGGCGGCCTCGGGGAGACGGCGAGCCAACCACTCGACGGCGAGGAAGAGGGCGGTCTCCAGTTCCTGCTTGAGCCTCGTCACGAGAGAACCGGCGACTCCCGGCCGGGAGCGGGCGACTCCGGCGCGAAGAGAGTGGAATAAAGGCCGCCGGTGCGGATCAGTTCCTCGTGATCTCCCGACTCCACCATCCTTCCGCCTTCAAGGACGATCGTCTCGTCGGCGATGCGCGCCGTTGCGATCCGGTGGGCGATGAGGATCACGGTCCGCTCTCGGCAGAGCGTTTTCACCGCCCTCACCACCTCGCGCTCCGCGTTCGGGTCGAGGTCGCTCGTGGCTTCGTCGAGAATCAGGATGGGTCTGTCGGCCAGAAGCGCCCGGGCGATGGCGATGCGTTGACGCTCTCCCGCCGAGAGAGACGCTCCTCCTTCGCCGACCTGGGCATCGTAGCCCTGCGGAAGCTCAGCGATGAACGCATGAGCCGACGCCGAGCGCGCGGCAGCCTCGATTTCCTGGCGGGTCGCGGTCGGCCGCCCATATGCGATGTTCGCCCGCACCGTATCGCTGAAGAGGACCCCGCCCTGCGGTACCAGCGCCATGAGCGCGCGAAGCTCGCCGGGGGCGATCCGACGCGTGTCGACGCCGTCGACGGTGATCCTGCCTGCGTCCGGAACCATGAACCCGGCCAGCAGGTCCGCGAGCGTGCTCTTCCCCGCACCGCTCGGTCCGACGATCCCCAGGACCCGCCCCTTGGCGACCGAGAAGGAGAGGTCCCGCAGCCCCCCTCCTCCTTCCGGGTAGGTGAAGCCGACCTTCTCGAAACGGATCTCACGCTCGAAGACCGGGGCCGGCCCGCGCGCGGCCTCGTTCTCGGCAGAGCCTTCACGCGGGAGCGCGAGGAACTCGCAGACGCGCTCGGCGGCCACGAACCCGGGCATCGCCAGGGCCGGAACGTTCGCGACCGCCTTCACCGGCGAAAAGAGTCGCATCGAGAGCGCGAGAAAGGCGACGAAGCCCGCCCCGGCGAGGCTCCCGTCCACCACCAGACGAGCACCCAGCCAGAGTATCGCGACCGTGCCTGCGGTCGCCAGCATCTCGGTGGCTGGGCCGACAAGCGCCTTCCACCCGGCGGCCCGTATCCTGCTCTCGCGCAACCGTTCGGTGAGCGCGTCGAAGCGCTCGCTCTCCCGGCGCTCCGCCGAAGCTCCCTTCACCACCCGGATCATCGAAACCGTCTCCAGAACCCGCGCAGCCACGTCCGCCCTCAACCCGGCGGTGACATGTTCGCGACCTCGCAAGCGGGAAACCATGGGACCCCAGAGGAGCATGACCGAAGGAACCACGACGGCGGCCGCGAGCGTGAGCCGCCACGAGATGAGCGCCATGGCGGCGACGCAGGCGACGACGAGGCAGAGCGCCGACGCCAGCCGGGTAAGCTCCCGACCCAGGAAGAGTTTGAGTCGCTCGCACTCCGAGGTCAGACGGGTGACGAGCTCGCCCGCTCTGGCTCTGCCGAAGAACGAAAGGTCGGTTTGGATAAGGATCTCATAGAGCCGTCGGGAGACGTCTCGGTCGATTCCCTCTTCCAGACGCGCCGCCAGCAAATCCCTGAGGAAACCGAATCCGTTCTTGAGGGCGAAGAGAACGAAGATGAGGGCGATGACGCCCGTGACCGCGTCGAGGGGATCGCCCTGGAGATCGATCCACCGATAAACGGTCGCGTCGAGCAGATCCGAGACGGGCTCCCCGACCCCTCTCGGCTCCGCGCCCGCGCCGGCCGGCCCGCTCGCGGCGAAGACGGTCTCCACGAACGGGATGATGAGCACCAGCGTGGCGGAATCCAGGAGCGCGAAACCTGCGGCCGCCAGCCACGACGCCGTCAGCGTCCCGAGCCAGGGGCGAATGAACGCCGCCAGGTTTTTCCGAAGTGACGGCTTCGAGGCCGGTCGCGTCATCGCGGAGTGAGATTGGCCACCGGAACGATCATCTCCTCGGGGCTGATGCCGCCGTGCAGGAAGGAGTTGAGGTACCGGGCCTGGTACTCGCGCAATTTGGTCGGATAGACGAAGAAGTAGCCCTCGCGGGCCAGCAGATAGGTCATGCCCATTCTCGCCGGAGGCATGCGCAGATCGCGGGAGTCCTGGGTTGAGTAGGCCGTAGAGCCGACCTCGGCGCGCAGATCCTGACCGAACTTGTAGCGAAGCGACGGCGTGGCGTCCCGCCGGGCCACGACCGTGCTCGGGTGCTGGCAGAGGATGGAGCCGTGATCGGTGGTGAGCACGACGCGGACCCCGGACCTGGCCGCCTCCCTCAGAACTCGGAAGGCGACCGAGCGCTCGAACCACGCTCTGGTAAGCGAGCGCAGGGCGGCCTCGTCTCGAACGACCTCCATCAGAATGGGGGACTCCGAGCGCCCGTGCGTCATCAGATCCACGAAGTTGAAGACGAGGGCGATCACAGATCCCGCCCTGCCCAGGGCGGAGACGACCCGCGACCTCACCTGATCCCCACGCCGGTCGGTGAACACCTTCTCGTAATGGACGCTGACGTCCCGTCCCGTCAGTCTTCTGAGTTGCTTTCTGAGCAGATCGTCCTCGAAGGCGTTCATGGAGCCCTCCTTGTCGCGACCGCCCCACCAGTCCGGGTATCTGCGCGCGATCTCGTCCGGGAACATGCCCGAGAAGAGGGCGTTGCGGGCGAAAGGAGTGGCGGTAGGGAGGATGGCGAAGTGGTGAGACTCCTCGATTTCGAAGTGCTCGGCGAGGAGCGGCGCCATGACCCGCCACTGGTCGAGACGCATGCAGTCGAGAACCACGAAGCAGACAGGTGCGTCGCCCACTCGCGGGGCCAGGTGCTTGCGCACCACGTCCACGGAAAGAAGGGGGCGTTCGGACGGCCGCCTCCGTCTGGATTTCCTTTTCCGTCCCCGGCCGCTTCCACCCGGTCGGTTCCAACTCGGCACGTCGTACCCGGTCGGGACCTGACCGCCGGCGTCGTCGCCGTTCGCATCCGCGGCCAGCCAGGCCGGGTAGTTGCGCACCACCCAGCCTCCGAAGTCGCGGCGCAGATCCGCCATCAGCGACGAGACGGTGTCCAGGAGGCCGGTCTCGCCAGCTTCGGAAAGGCTGACGTGCCAGTCGGTCAGTTCCGAGTAGACCGCGGCATAGTCGTCCGCTTCGCCGGCGTCCTTGAGGTCGATCGAGAGCCTGCCGAAACGCGCGGCGAAGTCCTGGGCCAGACTCTGCTGGCGGATGCTCGGCCCTTCCAGAACGCGCGTCACCGCCGAAAGAAGCTGGAGCGGCGAAACCGGCTTGACGAGGTAGTCCTCCACGCTCCGGCCTATCGCTCCGGTCATGGTGGCGTCGTCCTGAGACTTCGTCAGCATAACCACGCGCTGCTGCGGCATCTCGCGCCTGAGGACCTCGAGTAGCTCGAGCCCGGTTCTGCCCGGCATCTGCTCGTCGAGGAGCGCCAGGTCGTAGGTCCGCTCGGCCAGGAGTTCCAGAGCGTCGTCGCCGTTGGACACGCCGTCCACCGCATAACCGCGGTCGCGGAGGAACAGCAGGTGGGGACGAAGGAGTTCGACTTCGTCGTCGACCCAGAGGATGCGTCGTTGGAGCCGGGGCGAGGCGGTGGCGGACATGCGGGTGGTTACCCCGTTTGCCGGCGCCGGGTTACGGGTCGCGGATCAGGCGCGTCTCGACGGTCCGGGGATGCGGGCCACCGGACAACGGTCAGCCGGCGGGCGTCATTCTCGTTCGAACCACATGGTGCACGTCGAACTCGTCCGTCACGACGAACCAGACGACGTCGCCCTTGACGACCAGTCCGATTTCGGCCGACGGAGCGATGCCGGGGGCGAGCGCGGCGGTCCCCTGGTGGTCGCCCTGCTCCGAATACACGTCGTAAAGGACACTGCCGTCCGTCGAAGGGGTGCGAACCCACAAGTTCCCCTCGGGCGACTCGAAGATGCTCTCGACGGCGGGCTTGACCGTGGGAATCCGCGACCAGTCCCACTGGCGACTCACGCCCCGGTCCGCAAGCATTTGCCGAAAATCTCCGATCACCGAATCGCGCTCGGCTTCGGGCACCCGGACGGCGGGACGGCGGGTCTCGATCACGAGGGTCGTATCCCCGCCCGGCTCCACCCGGACGATGCGGTACTGGGGATCGCCGGCGCGAGCGGACCACACCGCGCCTCGCGAATCGATGAAGCTGGGGCCGTATGCCCGGTAAGGGATCGCTCGGTACATGAAGGAGCCGTCGTCGAATTCCTGGTAGAACGCATCGGGCGGATCCTCGGGATCGTAGTCCTCTTCGTCCGGATGATCGGCGAACAGCGGCAACGAGTCCGCCAACGTCATGGTCAGATCGTACACGCGAACCCAGGCCCGGTCCTGGTCCGGCCGGTGGATGCGACCTCCGCCCACCATCCGCCCGTTCCAGGCCCAGCCGCTGTACAAGGTGGCGAAATGGAACGCCTCGATGAAGCCATCCTCCGGATCGAAGACCGACATGCGGGCGCCCCGCGGATCCGGGACCCAGAGACGTCCGAGCGAGTCGAGCATGAGGCCGTTCGGATTAACGAATTCGCCAGGCCCCTGCCCCCTGCGGCCATGGGTCGCGACGTGGCCACCGTCGGGGTCGAAGACTCGCACTTCCCGATATTCCGAATCGAGGACGGCGAAGCCTCCTCCGTCAAAGGCCACGAGCCCTTTCAGGAAAGCGAAAGCGTCCGGTCCGGCGCCTTCGAGAGAGCCGACGCGGAGCTCCTCGGTCAGATCCCAGGTCGGGGAGATGTTCGCCGGAGGGAAATGCGTCACGTGGACCGTTCCGGATGCCGCCGTGTCGTGCCGGGTGATCCAGTCGCTCCGCGGATCCGGGTCGCCGCAACCGACCAGCGCCACCGTTGCCGCGACGAACAGGGTCACCCTTGGTTCCAAGTTCATGGTACACCTCTTACGAAAGTGGATACGTGTCGCCCCCGGACCGGAAGGGCTCCGAGGGGACTCCGGGCACCAGTGGTTCCTACAAGACCAACGTATACGCCAGGGGAGCGAGGAGCAAAGGGCTCGGCGGTCGGACTCTGCGGACGTGGATCGACTGTCGGCGGCGCGGTCACGATACCGATCAACTGCCAGGGCCTCTGTCGAGACCCGGCCGGCTTCCGGCGCGGGCTGTGCCGGGCACTCGGCTCGTTCTGAGGAAATTCACCTTTAGCGGTCGAGGTTGACTTCGCCGCTTCGAGACGCTCTCTTGACAAGGCAATGCATCCAAGATGGTCCCGGAAGACGTGACAGCGGAAGGGACGCCGCACCAACATGGGAGTCCGTTTTTGCCCTTCAGCCGCTTCAACCCACAGTTCAATCGCGAGGCCCTTTCCGGAGCTATCAGCGCGGAGGGTTTCCGGTATGTCTTCCCAAGTGGCGAGCTGGGAGGACGGCCCACCGACCTCGCCCGCGGTCGGGTTTGCTACGAGCGTGCCAAGAGAACGGAATCGTTCAGGCGAGGACTGATCCGTGTCGTCGATGGAGCCAGGAAGCACCGTATCGCCCTCATGTGCACGGAAAAGGAACCGCTCGACTGCCATCGCTCGCTCAAGGTCGCCGCTCAGGCTGCGGAGGAAGACCCCGGGTGGATCGGTGCACTGCGCCTCGACCCACTATGAAGAGACGAGATTTCCTAGCCGCTTCGTTGCTGGCGCCCCTCGCCACGGGCGGTCCGGCAACATCCGGAACTGCTGAGCACGACACCCCCCTCGTCGGACCTCCTTTCTCAAACCGCTCGCGCGCGCAGTCGGACCCCTACGCCCTCGTGCTGGGCACGGCGCAGGACGCCGGCGTGCCGCAGGTCGGCTGCTACACCGAACGATGCGAGCGCGGACGCGAGGCCCACCTCCGGGGCGAAGGCCGCTACGTAGCTTCGCTGGCGCTGGTCGAACCCGAGCGGGAGAGCTTCTACCTCGTCGACGCCACGCCCGACATTACCCGACAGACGGATCTCATTGTCGAACCCTCCTTCCGAGCCCGGGCCGCCGTGCGGAGACCATTCGACGGCATCTTCCTCACCCACGCCCACATCGGCCACTACCTGGGGCTGGCTCATCTCGGGAATGAAGGCATGGGCGTCAGCGAGGTTCCGGTCTACTGCACCGCCTCGATGGCCCGCTTTCTCGACACGAACGAGCCCTGGAGCCACATGATCGGGCAGGGCCGGATCGTCCCGACCGCTCTCGACACCGAAGTCTGGCATCGGATCGACGACTGGCTCGAGGTGAAGCTCTGGCAGGTTCCCCACCGCGACGAATTTTCCGACACCGCCGCCTTCCTCTTTCGCGGCCCGTCGGCCACCCTGCTCTACCTGCCGGACATTGACTCCTGGACGGCGTGGAGCTCCTGGGACGGCGTCAGGCGCGACGTGGCGGAAGCGGTGACCGAGGCGGACGTGGCGCTTCTCGACGCCTCGTTCTGGTCCGCCGACGAACTTCCAGGACGCGCGGTCGAGGATATCCCGCATCCGCTCGTGCTCGACTCCATGGACCGGCTCCAGGCGGTGGTGGATTCCGGTGCGGCGCAGGTCGTCTTCACCCACCTCAACAACTCCAACCCGGCCCTCGACGAAGACGGTCCCGAGCAGGCCGAGATCGTGCGGCGAGGGTTCGCAACGGCCCGCGAAGGCGACCGCTTCCCGCTCTAGCCGCCGCAGGCCCGCCGAAGTCCGACCGTTCGCGGCTCCTCGAACCCGATTGGGCGATCGGATTACGAAATCGGCGCCACCGCCCGTGCGTAGGCTTCCCGACCGCCCACCACGGGCAGTGTGAGCGACGTGTTCCCCAGATCGACGCTGAGCCGGGTCCCGGGGGACGGGTGCAGGGTGAAATCCCGGTCGCTCGAGAAGATCATGAGGCCGATGCGCTGGCCTGCGGGGATCACCTGGTCGTCGGGTTGCAGGTCGAACTCGAGATCCACGAACTCGCCCGGAACGAGCGGCTCGCCGGTCCTGATCGACTCCGCGTTCTGCGGATCGGCCCAGCCCCGAGTGATAATCCTGTCGTTGATCGAGCCCTCCGCGTTCCAGGGCAGCGAGACGAGCCAGACCGAAAGGTTGGCCGCCGGGCGGTCGGCCGCGACCCTGACGCGCACCCTAGCGACGCCGGAGAGGTGCAGGTCGCGATTCAGCTCGGGGCCGGAGTAGAGGAGACGCTCTTCGGCCGCCTCCGCAGAGGCCAGATCGGCGCCGGAAAGCGAGACGTCGTCGATCAGCGACTCCGGCTCCCTGTCAGGTGCGGGAGCTAGCGCCAGCGATCCGACTCCGTTGCCCGGTCCGACCGGATGGAGCGCGACCCCCTCCGACTCGGGATGAGGATAGTCTTCGTAAGGCGTCGGGCTCAGGCGATCGTCACCCTCGCGGGTGATCCAGGCTCCGGGGTCGTTCTCCACCCCGTTCTCGACATCGTGGAGGTAACGGGTGAACCAGCGGTTCATGAGCTCCAGCGGAGGAGGCCCGCCGTGTCCGCCCTGATGGTAATAGACCTGAACGGGAACATCGCGCTCCTTGAGCGCCTGCGAGATGCGGAAGCTGTGCTCGGGCATGACGTTCCAGTCGTTGAAAGCGTGCGCCATGAGAGTGGCGGCTTCGATGCCGTCCACCTGGGTCAGATAGTCGCGCCCCTCCCAGAAGTCGTTGTAGTCCCCGGTGGTGCGATCCAGCCGGACCCTCATGAGCTCGTCGCGCACGGTGCGGTTGCAGTATTCGCGTCGGTGTTCGGGTCCGCTGTTGATGAAATCGTAGAGCACGTCGATGTCCTCGCCCGGGTAGCCTCCCGGCGAGCGGACCAGGCCGTTGGAGCGGTAGTAGTGGTAGTAGGAAGTGTTGGGGGCGATGGGTATGATGGCTTCGAGGCCCTCGACCCCGGTCGTCGCGGCGGCGATGGGAAGAGTGCCGTTGTAGGATGTCCCGATCATGCCGACCTTTCCCGTGGCCCATTCGGCGCGGACTTCTTCGCCCCCGATCGGTGCGCTGAAACCCTGGGCGCGTCCGTTCAGCCAGTCGATCACCGCCTTGGGAGCTAGCGACTCGTTGACGCCCCCCACGGTAGGACATCCCTGCGACTGGCCCGTCCCCGGCGACTGGGAGTGAACCACCGCGAAGCCTCTCGGCACCCAGGTCCGGACGTGCGAGTTGGAGATGATCGGCTGTTCCACCCGGTGCGGTATCGGAGGCATCGGCGGACGTCGGGGCGGCGGTGCGCCCACCTCGTGCTCCAGGTCCCAGAAGTACTCGAAGTCGATGCCGGCGGTGCCGGAGTAGTAGGGGCTGGTCTCGTAGACGACCGGCACGCGCAGGCCTTTCTCGGTCTGCCCGGGCCGGGTCACCGCAACGTGCATCCGGTCGGGACTTCCGTCGCCGTCGGAATCGAACTCGGTCTCCACCCAGAGGTGCTCCCTTATCCAGGATTCCGGGTCGGTGAACTCGGGCACGGTCTGGGCCTGGCCGTCGCGGAACACCGGCCCGCCCTGCCCTGCAGAGAGCTGCGGGTGAAGCCCGATCGCGGCCGGCAATGCGAGAAGAATCAGAAGACGGAGGGTCGGCGGGGCGACCCCGACCGAACGAGGGCAAGGTATCATGAGTGTTCCTGGGGATGGCCCACGGAGACGGAGTAGACGAACCAGGTGGCTATCGCGACGCCGTTTCTCATCGCGGGATGAAATGCCCAATCGGCCGCCTCCTCGATGACCCTGCGGTTGAAGTCGCGGTCGTCCGTGGGAGGGTTCAGGCGCGTCGAGTCGGCGACCACCTTCCCTTCGTCGTCGACCCAGACGAGCACCTCGATCTTGAAGTGGCCGCCGTCGAAATGCGGCAGCAGAAACGCCTGGTAGGGCCGCGGACCGGTGAAGCCGTTGTCGCCCTCCAAGGCATCGCCGCCGGCCCCTTGGCCTTCGCCGTCTTCGAGACCCGGCCCTTCCGAGCCTCCGTCGCCGTCACCCGGATCGGGCGGGGGCTCGAGCGGCGTGTCCTCGACGAGATCGACCGGATCGAACTGCTCTTCCAGCGTCACGACGGGCTTGGCGACCGCTGGAACCGCAGGCGGCGGGACGCTCAGGGTCATCGCCTGCATGGAGCCCTTGGCGGCTCGGAAGTCGCCGCGTTGAGGACCGGCCGCCACGCCCGGCGACAGATCGAGCGGCACGCGACCCAGACTCCAGAAGAAGAGCAGGTGCAAGAGAACCGACACCAGCAAGGCGATCCGCCCTCTGTTGCGTTCGGCCCGCTGTCTCTCGCTTCGCCGACTTCCGTTGCTGCGATCGCTTACCACGGCTCTCCTTGACCAGATCTTCAACCCGTAAGTCCGTTATTACGCCGAAGGGCGTCGAGAGTGTCTCCGGCGGCGTCGCAGCATCCGGGGAAAGGGATGTTCGGCCGGGGCCGCTATCTTTCCGTGACCATGCGATCCCCAGCCCCGCAACCCGCGACCGCAGAGCAAGAGGCGTTGACCTTCGGCGCGCGCCTGCGGGCCTTCTATGAGCTGACCAAGCCCGGTATCGCCTTCTACGTGATGCTCACGGCCGGGTCGAGCGCCTACCTGGGCGGCCTCGGCTCGCCCGACCTGACCTTCATCCTCGGGGTGATGGCCGGGGTGGGGCTGGCATCGGCGGGCGCGCTGGCGCTGAACCAGTACATTGAACGGCAGGCGGATGCGGTCATGCGACGCACCCGGACCCGCCCGATCCCGACCGGTCGCGTGAGACCGCGCGAGGGGGCGATCTTCGGCCTCGCGCTCCTCGTTGCCGGGCTCGTTTGGCTGCTGCTCTGGGCCGGGCCGCTGCCCGCGTCGCTCACGGCGGCGAGCGCCGCCATCTATCACGGCGTCTACCGACCGCTGAAGTCCCATTCCTATCTTGCGACCTTCGCCGGCTCGGTGCCGGGCGCCCTTCCCATGCTGATCGGCTGGACCGCTTCCACCGCCTCATTCGACTTCCCAGGGGGATCGCTCTTCGCCATCGGCTACCTCTGGCAGCTCCCGCACGTTCTCGGTCTGGCGTGGATGCTCCGAGAGGACTATTCTCGGGTCGGGTTCCGGCTCATTCCGCAGGGGGGCGCCAGAACCATAGGAGTTCACATGATCGTCGCCACCGCTCTGCTGATTCCCGTCTCGCTGCTTCCCTTCTTCGCCGGCGTCACCGGCGGCGTCTATGCCGCGGCTGCGGTCGTCCTGGGCTGCCTCTTCCTTCTGCGGGCGTCCCGAGCCGGAGCGAGGCTTACCACGGGGGGGGCGCGCAAGGTCTTCCGGACCTCTCTTCTCTACCACCCTCTTCTGCTCCTCTTCATGGTCCTCGACGCCGCACCCGCACCTGCGGAAGCCTCGGCGCTCTCTCAGGAAGCCCGTCCGCGAGCGCGAGAGATCGGACTCGTGGTGGGCGTGCTGGAGCCGGGCGCATACAACGCGATAACCGATGTGGCCGGGGTCCGGGTCGGGCACTCCACCCTAGCCGACGGCGAGCGCTTCAACACCGGCGTCACCGCGATCATTCCGCACGGCGGCAACCCGTTCGAAAGCCGGGTTCCTGCTGCGATCCATGTCGGAAACGGCTTCGGCAAGCTGCTGGGCGTCACTCAGGTGCGGGAGCTGGGCGAGCTCGAAACGCCGATCCTCCTGACCTGCACACTATGCGTCTGGAGGGTTGCCGACGCCATGGTGGAGTGGATGCTCGGGCAGGCGGGGATGGAGGACGTTCGCTCGATCAACCCGGTGGTCGGCGAGACCAACGACGGCGGCCTGAACGACATCCGCGAACGTCCCGTAACCCCCGAGATGGTGGTGGAGGCGCTGGAGACGGCCTCCGGAGGCGCGGTCGAGGAGGGGGCCGTCGGAGCGGGTGCGGGGACGGTGGCCTTCGGGTGGAAGGGAGGGATCGGCACGAGCAGCCGCGTTCTGCCCGAGTCGCTGGGCGGATACGCGGTCGGCGCGCTGGTCCAGAGCAACTACGGGGGCGTGCTCTCCATGAACGGCGCTCCGGTGGGGATCGAGACGGGACGCTACTCGTTCTCGCGAGCGATCGGCTCGTCGACTCCCGGCGAAGATGCCGACCGGGCCGACAACGAGGGCGAGAACCCGCCCGACCGTTCGAAGGATGCCGGCGGCGCTTCCGCAGTCGAGGCCGGCGACGGCCCGGGCGACGGCTCCGTCATGATCGTCGTCGCCACCGACGCACCGCTCTCGGACCGCAATCTCGAACGTCTCGCCCGCAGGGCCGTCATGGGGCTCGCGCGCACCGGATCGTTCGCGAGCAACGGCTCCGGCGACTACGTGATCGCCTTCTCGACCGCGGAAGAGGTGCGCCGCCTGGCCCAGGCAGGGGTGCGCGAGGTCGCGGAGCTCGGCAACGGTGCGACCGGCGCGCTCTTCATGGCCGCCGTGGAGGCGACCGAGGAAGCCATCTACAACTCGTTGCTGAAGGCGAGAACGACGAGCACCGACACACGAACGGTGGAAGCGCTCCCGTTGGACGAGACGATCGCGATCCTTCGCCGATACGGTGCGCTCGGAGGGGAGCGCTGAGGAGTCCTGACCTAGAACGGACCGCCCGCAGTTCAGGCGTGATGGAAATCGTCCGCTTCGAAGCGGGTCAGGCCGTCCACCGTGTTCAGGAGCGTGATCTTCGCAAGCTCGTCGAGTTTCTTGGAGATGTCGGGACCCAGCAGCCGACCAAGGAAATGGAGCGGGTAGTCGAGATCGATGTCGAAGAGCGGCTCGGGAGAGCGGCACAGGTGCTCAAGCAATCTCATCACCAGGTAGGAATCGTCGAGAAGTCCGGCGAGCCCCTGGGTCATTTCCGGGATGAGGTCCACGGGGTGGAGGTAGTAGGCCTCCGCCGTGGAGAGGACGGGCGCGACCAGATCCGCGATCCCTTTCGTGTCGGCCTCGCTTCTAGCGTGCAGAATGATGAGCGGAACGGACTCGATGATCTCCCAGGCCAACTCGGCGGCCTCGCTGGCCTCCGACTCGGTCGCCTTCTCGCCCAGAGCCTCTGCGACGAAGCTGCGAAGTCCCGCCATTCCGTCGCGCGCCCGGGCGCTGGCCAACACCGCGAGCACGTCGGTGATGCTACCTTCCACCGGAGGCGGTTGGGGAGTCGGCTGCTGATCGGGGGTGAAGCGAGCCAAGGCGTGGATGGCTGGAGGAGGAACCGCAAAGTGAGGAAGTCGCATGCCAAGTCCGTCGTGACCCGGCCTGTCATCAGAATGGCCCCGCACACCCTTGAGCGCAAGCCCCGACCGGTTTTCGGTTTCGGTGCCGGACGCTCGTCGCGCCCGTCGCGCCTTGCGCCTGCGGCGTTTCGTCGCTCTCGACGCTCGAGCGGTTTTCCTCACGGACCGCTGGCGGCGTGGACCCTCCTCCTCGCCGGCGTCGCCACGGCGCCGCCCGAGGTCGCGGCCGTCCAGGGAGGCGATGGCGGAGCCGACGAGGACGCCCCCGAGCAGGCGGTAGCACCTTGGCTCTATGGTCTCGAATTCGGATTGAACGGCGCGGCGGGCAACGCCTCCTTCCTCACCCTGATCAGCGGATTCGAGATCACCAGACCCAAAGAGAACCGTTACCAGTTCGAGACGCGGGCGACCGCCCGGTACGGGAGGAACGACTCCGAGACTATCGAGAACCTGCAGCAGCTCACCAGCTCCCTCAAGTGGCGGCGGTGGGGGCGGCTGGCCCCGGTCGCGACCCTCGCCGCGACCCGCGACGTGCGCCGCAGACTCGATCTGAAGGCGCGCTTCGTCACCGGCCTGGGGGTGCGCGTCTGGAAGGGAGCGAATCCCGGCCTCAGCCATCTCGATGTCGAGCTTGGAGCGGCCAGCGAATACGAGAACTTCGCGGAGCCCGACGAGCCCTCGGAGGACTTCGAGTCGGAAAGACGGAGGTTCCGGCTCGACACGCGGCTGGCGGCCAAGAAGCCCTTCGGCCTGATCGACACCGCCGTCAAGGGTCGCTGGCGGCCTTCGATGGGCGAGAACCCCGACCACAATGTCGAGGCGGAGGGCCAGGTATCGACCGAACTGCTCTCGAATTGGTCGTTGGTCCTGCGCTACTCGCTCATCTGGGACGAGCGTCCTCCACCCGGCGCCGAACCCTACGACCACAAGTTCGGGCTTCTCCTGCGGGTGGCTCTCGGGCAGGGTTGATTCCTGGCAGCGTCAATGTGTCAGGAAGCGCTCCTGGCACTGGTGCGAGTTCCGCCACGAGCTGCCGCACCATGCTTTCAAGCGGCCCGGACCGGCTCCATCGCCCGGGCCGGACTTCCCGAGTTCAGCCGTTCGATGGTGATCGCCGAGCCAGCGCGATTCTCCGCAGCCTGAGGCTGTTCCCCACCACGCATAGGGAACTCATGGCCATCGCACCTGCGGCGAATGCCGGATGGAGCGCTCGCAGGGCGTCCGGGAGCTGGGTGAGCGGGTGGAGCGCACCCGCCGCGAGAGGGATGAGAGCGACGTTGTAGAGGAAGGCCCAGAAGAGATTTTCGCGGATGACGCGCACCGTGGCGCGCCCTAGCGCCAACGCCCCGGGCACCGAGCGCAGGTCGTTCCTGACCAAGGTGATGTCGGCGCTTTCGATAGCGATGTCGGCTCCTCCGCCCATGGCGATCCCGAGATCGGCCGCAGCCAGTGCGGGAGCGTCGTTGATGCCGTCGCCGACCATGGCGACGCTCCGGTGCCGCCGGCGCAGCTCGTTCACCCTCTCCGCCTTCTCCGTGGGTAGAAGATCCGCCTCCACATCCTCGATCCCTACCTCGAACGCCACTCGCCTGGCTGTCGCCTCCCGGTCGCCGGTAAGGAGCGTGACATCCACGCCTCGCCGTCTCAGCTCCGACACCGCCTCCTGGGAACCGGGCGCGACCTGGTCGCCGACCGAGGCCATGCCGACAAGCCTTCCGTCGAGGGCGACGAAAAGAACCCCGTGTCCGTCGGCCTCGGCTGCGGCGCGGGCGTCGTCGAGCATATCCGCCGAAACGCCGTTCTGCGCCAGGAACCGCACCGATCCGACGAGCGCCCGACCTGGCGGGAGGGTCGCCTCGACGCCCAGCCCCGCGTGAGCCTTGAACCCTTCGGCTTCGACGAGGTCGAGCCCTCGCTCACGGGCCGCAGTCACGACCGCCCGTGCCAGAGGATGTTCGCTCGACGCCTCGACCGACGCTGCGATCCCGAGCAGGCGGTCCTCGTCGTCGTCCACGGCGCGCAGCTCCAGCAGCTCGGGCCGGCCCAAGGTCACGGTCCCGGTCTTGTCCATGGCGACATGCCGGATGGCGCGCGTGGTCTCGAGCGCCGCCGCATCGCGGTAGAGGATGCCCAGGCCGGCCCCTCTTCCGGTGGCGACGGTCACTGCGGTCGGCGTCGCCAGTCCCATGGCGCACGGGCAGGCGACCACGAGCACGGCGACGCTCCGCACCACCGCCTCGCCGAGCTCCGCCCCGGGCGCCCACCACCAGACCGCGAAGGTGAGCGCGGCCACGACGAGCACTGCCGGAACGAAGACTGCGGCGACTCGGTCGACCATCATTTGGATCGGGGGCCTGCTCGCCTGCGCCGCGCGCACGGCGGAGACGACCTGGGAGAGCACGGTGTTCTCGCCCACGGCCTCCGCCCGGAAGCGGAGCGCGCCGAAGAGGTTGATCGTTCCGCCCGTCACCCGGTCGCCGGTCGCTTTTTCCGCAGGAAGCGGCTCGCCGGTCACGGCGCTCTCGTCGATGGAGGAACTCCCGTGCTCGATCAGGCCGTCGGCGGGGATGCGCTCGCCGGGTCGAACCGAGATCAGGTCGCCGACAGCCAGACTCCCGATCTCCACCTCCCTCTCCTCGCCGTCGGCGTCCACGAGCCTAGCCGTAGGCGGGGTCAGACGGAGCAGCTCCGACACCGCCCGACCGGTCTCTCCTCGAGCCTTGAGCTCCAAAGTCCTGCCCAGACGGACCAGGACCAGAATCAGAGCGGCGGTCTCGAAATAGACGTGAGTCCCGGCGGCGTTCGAGCCCCCGCTGACGGCACCCGCGACCACCACGGAGTAGACGAAGGCCACGGTGGAGCCGATCGCCACGAGAACATCCATATTCGCGGAGCCCCGGCGCAAGGAGCGCCATCCACCGACGTAGTGCGCTCGCCCTAGCAGGATCTGGACCGGCGCGGCCAGTGCGAAGAGGAGCCAGTTGACCGAGGGCAGGTGGCTCCATGCGCCCAGAAGAGAGAAATCGCGCCCCATCGAGAGTGCGAAGAGCGGAAGGACGAACGCAGCCGCGATCCGAAGCAGTCTGGTCTCTCTGGAAAGCTCGGCCGAGCGTTCCTCTTCCTGAGCCCGGTCCCGGGCCGCCTCGTCGAGATCGACCTCGCCCACCACGCCGAATCCCAGCTCTTCGACGATCTTCCTAAGTCCGTCCAGCCTCCCGGAAACACCCGCGTCTCCGGCTGCCAGCACCAGCTCCGCCCTCTCGGTGGCGAAGCTCACACTGGCTTCAAGCACACCCGGAGCCTCGCTCAGACCGCGCTCTATGCTCCGCGCGCAAGCGACGCAGTTCATGCCCGTGAGGGAGAGCGCGACGTTCCGGATCGAATCGGGACCAGCGGCTCGCAAGGGATCGATCGTTTCCATAGACCCTCCTACCCGTCCCCGCGCTCGGGGTGTTCCGAACCCCGGGCCCCGGTATCTTTCGGGTCCCACCTTCCGCCGCAAGGCAGCCCACGCCACGCAGGTATCGTCGCACCAAATGCCGAGCAACCCACCACCGACCGGCGAACGCCACACGGTTCCTCCCCCGCTCCCCCTTCCGAACGACGACCCGATGGCCGCCTTCGCCGCCTGGTTCGCGCACGCCGAGGCGAGCGGCGTTCCCCTCCCGGAGGCCGTGGCTCTGGCGACCGCCACCTGGGACGGCCGCCCCTCCGCGCGCATGGTCCTCCTCAAGGGCGCCGACGCCGACGGCCTCAGCTTCTACACCAATTTCGAGAGCCGCAAGGCTGCCGAGCTCGACGCCAATCCGCGCGCTGCGTTCTGCTTCCACTGGGCCACGCTGGAACGCCAGGTGCGCTTCGGCGGGACGGTGGAGAGGCTGGGCCCGGAGGCGAGCGCCGCCTACTTCCAAAGCCGGCCGCGCGGGAGTCGTCTGGGCGCCTGGGCGTCTCTCCAGAGCCGGCCGCTCGCGGCCCGCGGCGAGCTGGAGGAACGGTTGATCGAGATGGAGGCGCGCTTCCGGGGTCGCAAAGTGCCTCTGCCTCCTTTCTGGGGAGGCTATCGACTGGTCCCGCTGGAGGTCGAGTTCTGGCTCGGTCGCGACGACCGTCTCCACGATCGCGTACGCTTCACCCGTCCGGATCCGGCGGACGGCTGGCAGGCCGAACGCCTCTATCCCTAGCCCCGCCGGACCGCCCGGCGTTATTATTCCAAGCCCTTGCATCCTGTCCGAAGGAGTCTTCATGCGTCTTTCGTTCCCGCGATCGTTCCCGCCGTTCCCGCGATCCCGCCGTCTGTCGTTCGGGAGCCGTTTCGTTTTGGGGGTCGCGCTGCTCGCCCCTGCGATCCTCGCTCCGTCTCTGGGGGCCCAGGAGGAGGAGAAGCTCGATCCCGACCGCGGTCTTCCGCTCGAGCCCGCTCGCTGGGCGCGCTTCACCACCAACGAGGGCACGTGGATCTCGCTCGACGTCGCACCCGACGGCAAGACCGTCGCCTTCGACCTTCTCGGCGACATCTACACCCTCCCCATCGAGGGCGGCGAAGCCACCCAGATCACCTCGGGGATGGGCTACGACATCCAGCCGCGCTTCAGCCCGGACGGCGAAACCCTGGTCTTCGTCTCGGACCGGAGCGGCGACCACAACGTGTGGACGGTGCCGACGGCCGGGGGCGAACCGACGCAGATCAGCAAGGGAGTAGGTTCCCGCTTCGTCTCCCCCGAGTGGATGCCCGACGGAGACTACATCATAGTCTCGCGCACTTTTAACGGGCTGGAGAAGCTCTGGCTGTACCACACCGACGGCGGCAGCGGGATCGAGATGGTGGGTGGAACTCCCTTCCAGAGGATGCTGGGTGCGGCGGTCGACGCCGAGGGACGTTACATCTGGTATGCGCAGAGGAACGGTACCTGGAGCTACAACGCCATCTTTCCGCAGTACCAGGTGTGGGTCTACGACCGTCGGAGCGGCGTGCGTACGCCTATGACCAACCGTTACGGCTCCGGCTTCCGACCCACGCTCTCTCCCGACGGCTCGCTCCTCGCCTACGGTTCGCGCGAGGACGCGGACACCGGCATCCGGCTTCGGGAGCTCGACACCGGGGAAGAACGCTGGCTCGCCTACCCCGTTCAGCGCGACGACCAGGAGTCGACGGCGACCATGGACGTGCTCCCCGGCTACTCCTTCACCCCCGAGTCGGACGCGATCGTCCTCTCATACGGCGGGGGCATCTGGCGGGTCCCGATCGACGGCTCGGACCCCACGTCGATCCCCTTCACCGTCGATGCGGAAATCGCCATCGGTCCCGAGGTCGAGTTCGAGTACCCGATCGAGGACACGCCCTCCTTCACCGTCAAGCAGATCCGCGACGCGACTCCCTCTCCCGACGGGTCGCTCGTAGCTTTCATCGCCCTCGACCGGCTCCATGTGGCCAACGCCGACGGCACGGGCGTCCGCAGACTGACCTCCGACGAGTTCGGCGAGTTCGAACCTGTGTGGTCCCCCGACGGGAGCTCGGTGGGCTACGTCACCTGGGACGACGACTCCGGCGAAGGACACATTCGGAGCGTGGACGCGGACGGAAGTCAGGCGCGCGTACTTACCGCCAGCGCCCCGGCCTACTACCAGCAGCCGGCATGGTCGCCGGACGGCGCTCGCGTCGTCGCCATTCGGTCCGACAGGCGCAACGTCCAAGAGGCCATCGATCCCTTTATCGGCTTCGGACAGGGCGCCGAGTTCGTCTGGGTTCCCGCGGCAGGGGGAGAGGCGACGGTGATCGGCCCCACCGCCGGGCGCAGCGATCCGCACTTCACGGAGGACCCGGATCGCATCTACTACTACGGCTCGGGCCGGACCGCACCCATCCCGGGATCTCCCTCGGGCGGATTCACCTTCGGCTCCCTGCTCTCCACCCGCTGGGACGGAACCGATCTGCGCTCCCATCTGCGCGTGCTCAGGAAGATCGACATCGACGCCGGATCGACTCCGCCGGGCTACGTGCGCTCGCTCTACTCTGATCTGGTGATGCCGGAGCGCTTCGACTTGCTGGAGGAGGAACCGCGGGAGCTCGTGCCTCGAACCACCGCCGGCCTGGTGCAGATGGCGCCGACCGGCGACCTGGCTTTGGCGCAGGTCGGGGACGACATGTACGCCGTGACCGTGCCCGACATCGGCCCGCAGGCGCCTGATATCGACGTGACCAAGCCCGACTCGGCCGGGATGCCTTCGTGGAAGCTCAACTCGCTCGGGGGTGAATTCCCCGCTTGGGGAGGCGACGGGCGCACTCTGCACTGGTCGCTCGGCAACTCCTTCTTCACCTACGATCTGGACGCCGCCGCCGACCCGGAGTACACGGCCGTCGAGACGCGGATCACGGTCACGGCCGAACGCGACATCCCGCAGGGAATCGTCGTTCTTCGCGGCGCGCGCGTCATCACCATGAACGACGACGAGATCGTCGAGAACGCCGATCTGACCGTGACCGACAACCGCATCAGCTCGATCCGGTCCGGTCCGGGCGAGGTACCGGACGGCGCTCGGGTCATCGACGTATCGGGCAAGACCATCGTTCCCGGCTTCGTCGACACTCACGCCCACATGTGGAACCTGTGGGGATTCCACTGGGCGCGCCCGTGGATCTACACCGCCAATCTCGCCTACGGGGTCACCACCACCCGCGACCCCCAGACCGCCACGACGGACGTCCTCTCCTACGAGGACATGGTGCGGGCGGGGCGCATGGTCGGACCGAGGGTCTACTCGACAGGTCCGGGCGTATTCTCCGGCGACGCCGTGCGCAGCTACGAGCACGCCGTGGAGGTCCTGCGCAAGTACTCCGACTACTACGACACCAAGACCTTCAAGATGTACATGTCGGGCAACCGCCGCCAACGTCAGTGGCTGATCATGGCTGCGCAGGAGCTCGAGCTGATGCCCACGACCGAGGGCGGTCTCGACTACCGGCTCAACATGACCCACGCGATCGACGGCTATCCCGGGATCGAGCACTCCATGCCGATCGTCCCGGCCTACGGCGACGTGGTCGAGCTCTTCGCCGAATCCGGAACGGTCAACTCTCCGACCTTGCTGGTCTCCTATGGAGGACCTTGGGCGGAGAACTACTTCTACACCCGGGAAGACATCTTCGGAGACGAGAAGCTCAACCACTTCACGCCGCGGCGCGAGCTCGACTTCAAGGCGCGCCGGCTCCAGACCACCGGCCCGGGTCCGGGCGGCTGGTTCATGGAGGAGGAGTATTCGTTCGACGATCACGCCGCCTGGCTGGCCGATCTGGTGGAGGGCGGCGGCAGGACCGGCGTAGGCAGCCACGGCCAGTTGCAAGGGCTGGGCTACCACTGGGAGCTCTGGGCTCTCCAAATGGGAGGCATGAGCGAACACGACGCTCTCATCGCGGCGACCATCATGGGAGCCGAGGCGATAGGGCTGGGCCGCGATCTCGGTTCGATCGAGGCCGGCAAGCTCGCAGACCTCGTCATCCTCGACGCCGACCCACTTGATGACATTCGCAACACGAACACCGTGAGCCAGGTGATGATGAACGGCAGACTTTACGACGGAGACACTCTCGACGAACTGTGGCCGAGGCAGAGGCCCGCGCCTGCGGAGCCGTGGAGGAACACCGCGCCCGAAGTCAGGGCCGGAATCAGAGGAGGTGGATCATGATGCGCGCCGCGATCGTTCTCACGACCGGCCTCTCGTTGGCAGGGGCCGAGCTCGCGGCTCAGGCGCCCGGCGGCGGTCGACAGAATCCGCTGCCCCTGCGCGGCACACGCACCGTCGAGTACACCGCCACCGAGGGCACTTGGATATCCCTTGACGTGAGCCCCGACGGCAGCCGGATCGTCTTCGACCTCCTGGGCGATCTCTACCTGCTCCCCATCGAGGGAGGAGAAGCGGTTCCGCTCCTGCGGGGGATGGCTTACGAGGCGCAGCCCCGCTTCAGCCCGGACGGCGAGTCGGTGGCCTTCGTCTCCGACCGCAGCGGCGGCGACAACCTTTGGACCATAAGGCTCGACCTCACCGACACCACCCAAGTCACCAGGGGCAACGGCAGCCTCTATCTCTCGCCCGAGTGGGCACCTGACGGCGAGCATATCGCCGTCTCCCGGTCCGGCGGATTGGGCGGCTCCGCGAGCACCTTCATCGTACACGTGGATCGGGGCTCGCCCATGCCTCTGGGCGGCGGCGCCCCCAAGCGGGTGGGCGCGGCCTTCAGCCCCGACGGCCGCTACGTCTACTACGCCGGCGCTTTCCAGGACTGGGAGTACAACGCTGTCCTGCCTCTCTATCAGCTCTACCGCTTCGACAGGGAGAAGGGCACGACCACCACCATCACCAACCGCTACGGATCGGCCTTCAGACCGGCCGTCTCTCCCGACGGCGACTGGCTCGTCTACGGTACCCGTCACGGACCCGACACCGGGCTGCGGAAGCGCGATCTCGAGACCGGCGACGAGGAGTGGCTGGCTTTCCCGGTTCAGCGCGACGAGCAGGAATCTCGGGCGCCGCTCGACGTTCTCCCCGGCTACTCGTTCACACCGGACGGCTCGGCGATCGTCGTCTCTTACGGCGGCAAGATCTGGCGCGTGCCCATGGACGGCGGCGAGGCTTCGGAGATCCCGTTCGAGGCGCCGGTCGAGCTTCCCGTGGGCCCGGAGGTGAAATTCGCCTACACGATCGACACAGCCGAGATGGTGACTGCGAGCCAGATCAGGTCGCCGGCAGCCTCTCCCGACGGCGGGATGGTGGCCTTCACCGCCTTCGACCGGCTCTGGGTGAAGGAGCTTCCCGACGGCGACGCTCGACGGCTCACCGCCACCGACGTGGGCGAATTCCACCCGCAGTGGTCGCCGGACGGCTCCCAAGTCGCCTACGTCTCGTGGGACGACAGCGAGGGCGGCCACATCATGAGCGTCCCCACGGCCGGCGGACCGGCGTCGCAGCTCACCGTCGATGCGGCCCTCTACTACAACATCGCCTGGTCGCCCGACGGAGAGCGCATCGTCGCCTCACGGGGGGCGGCGCGCGAGCTCAAGGAGGCTGCGGACGCATTCTTCGGTCCGATGGGGGCCGAGTTCGTCTGGATCCCGGCCACCGGCGGCGAGGCCACAGTGATTTCGCCGACCGGCACTCGCGACGTGGCGCACTTCCGCGCCGACGACTCGGAACGCATCTACGCCTACTCGCCGCTGGAGGGGCTGGTCTCGTTCCGCTGGGACGGCACCGACCTCCGACGACACCTGCGCGTGATGGGATCGCAGGGCGTACGCGGCATCGGAGATCCGCACACGGAGCGGCTCGTCAACCTGCCGCGGCGGATTTACCCCTGGCGCGCGGAGTCTCCCATGGGCAGGGGCGTGACCGATCCGGCGCTCCGTCCCGAAGGCGGGGCCGGCAACTTCGGGGCGGACGCTCCCGGACTCACCGGCACGGCCAACGGCCCCCAGGGCGCGGCCGATCCCGCAGCCGCTCACCCCGAGCCGTACCCGACCGAGGCCGGAGGTCCCGGTCCGGCAGGGCTCGCCCTGCTCTCGCCGACCGGGGAGCGCGCGCTGGTTCAGATCGGGCGTGACATTCTGGTCGTGGACATCGCCGACGAGGCCGGGCCCGAGCCTCCTAACATTCTCTTCATCGCGAGCACGGGATCCTCACCGGTTCCGGCGCGCAAGCTGAGCGACGTAGGCGGCGAGTTCCCGTCCTGGTCGGCGGACGGAGAACGCGTCCACTGGTCGCTCGGCAACGTTCTCTTCACCTACGATCTGGCTCACGTCGAGGCCGAGGAGGCCGAGGAGGAGGAGACGGCTCACGAGCTGGCGCTCCACCGGGTGCGAGTGGCCGCAGTCAACGACACTCTCTCCGAAAAGAAGTCCGAGAAGGACAGTCTGGAGAAGGCCGACGAGGAGGTTCCGGAGGAGCTCGAGGAGGAGATCCGCAGGCTGCGCGCCGACTCGGTTCAGGCCGGAGCCGACGAGCTTATCGCCAGAGCCGACTCCATCCGAGAGGCCGCCGCGGAAATCGAAGCCAAGGCCGAAGCGGTCCGGGACGGCGACGACGAGGCTCTCGCCGACACCACCGAGTCCTACGAGGCAGTGGAGCGGAAGATCGAGGTGGATCTGCCGCGAGACATCCCTCGCGGAACTGTCGCTCTTGTGGGCGGTCGCGTGATAACGATGAAGAAGACGCCGCCGCCGCCCGAGGACCCGGAAGAGGGCGAGGAGGATGACGAGACCGCCGAGGGCGAAGGGGAGGAAGGAGCCGAAGGGGCCGAGGGAGGCGAGGAAGCCGCCGCCGAGGAGGACGAGGCGGACGAACAGGAAGAACAGGAGCCCGAGGACCCGGTGGTCGAGGTCGGCGTTATCGAAGACGGAGTGGTCGTCGTCACCGACAACCGCATCGTCGCCGTCGGCCCGAGGGACTCGGTCGAGATCCCCGACAGCGCCCGCACGATCGACGTGAGCGGGAAGACGCTCGTGCCCGGTTTCATCGACACCCACTACCACGCGCAGTGGCTGGTTCCCGAGGTCCACCCGGAGGAGGTCTGGCAGTACCTCGCCACGCTCGCCTATGGAGTCACCACCACCCGCGATCCCCAGACGGGATCGACCGACATCCTCAGCTACACCGACCGCGTGCTCACCGGAGGGATGACCGGTCCGCGCATCTTCTCCACCGGACCCGGCGTCTTCATCCAGGAGAACATCTCCGACGCGGACCACGCCAAGCGAGTGCTGCGCCGGTACGCCGAGTACTGGGACACCAAGACGCTGAAGATGTACATGAGCGGCAACCGACAGCAGCGTCAGTGGATCATCCAGGCGGCGCGCGAGCTCGAGATCATGCCCACCACCGAGGGCGGACTCGACTACAAGATCGACATAACCCACGCCATCGACGGCTATCCCGGGATCGAGCACAACCTGCCCATCACGCCCATCTTCAACGACGTGGTGGAGCTCTTCAAGACCTCGCAGACCACGAACTCACCCACCCTCCTGGTGTCCTACGGCGGCCCGTTCGGAGAGAACTACTTCTACGCCACGGAGGAGGTGCACGACGATCCCAAGCTCAACGTCTTCGTCCCGTCGGCGAACCTGGACGCCAGGGCGCGCAGGCGCGGTCCGGGGGGCGGCGGCAGCCCCGGCGGCGCGGGCTGGTTCCTGCCAGAGGAATACGTCTTTCCTGAGCAGGGCGAGTTCGTGAAAAAGATGCTCGAGGCCGACGCGCGAGTGGGGGTCGGCAGCCACGGTCAGATCCAGGGTGTCGGTTTCCACTGGGAGCTCTGGGCGATGGCGGCCGGCGGCGGCGCCAATCACGACATGCTCAGGGCGGCCACGATACTGGGCGCGGAGGCGATAGGGCTGGGCGGCGAGATCGGATCGATCGAGAAGGACAAGTACGCCGACATCGTCATCCTCAACTCCAACCCGCTCGACGACCTGCGCAATACGGTGGACATCGCCTATGTCATGAAGAACGGACGGCTCTACGACGGCATGACGCTGGACGAGATCCATCCCCGCGAACGCGAGCTGGTACGCGAAAGACCCGCCGAGTCGGGTCCGGCCAACACGGCGGCGGGTATCAGGAGGTAGCTGGTGTCGGGCCAACGCTGTCCAATCGATCACAGAGAGATGGAAACCCGCGCGGGCCGGCTGCCCAGGCCGGTCCGCAAGGCCCTCTACCTCGCTCTGGGGTTCGTCAGCGTGATCATGGGCGTCATCGGCATCGCAATCCCGGTCTGGCCCACCACCTGCTTCCTGCTCCTTGCCGGGTGGTGCTTCGCGCGCTCGTCTCGGAGGGCCGAGCGCTGGCTCTTCGGGAACCCCATCTTTGGGCGCTACCTGACGGCGTACAAGCTCCGGGGCACGATCTCGTCACGTGTGCGCGGGGCCTCCCTCGTCGGGCTCTGGGGGTCGATCGCCGCCTCTACGTACTTCGTCTTCGACCAGCTCTGGCTCGTCGCCCTGCTCGTGATCGTGGCGGGTGCCGTCTCGGCGCACCTGCTTTCCCTGCGGACCGAATAGGGGGCGTCCCCTCTCCACTCACCCGGGGAAGATGGACGACCGGCCCAGCGCGGCGTCCAGCGGTCTGAGCTCGTCGGGGTCGTACCAGAGGTTCACGTCGACCGAGCGAGCCCCTTCAGCCATGACCTCCAGCGACACCGGTCGGTAGGAACCGTCCCTTAGCGCCACCAGTACCCCGCTCCTCTTCTCGGCGACCAAATCCATCGCCAGGTGCCCGTAGGCCTGCGGTATGATCGAGTCCATGGCGTCCGGGGCCCCGGAGCGCACCAGGTAGGTCAGCCGCTGGCTCATCGTGTTGACCCGCCTTCCTTCGTTGAAGGCGGTCGAGTGGAGTTTGATGGCGTTAGCGACGGCGTCGCCGATCCCGCCGAGCTTCTTGTGTCCGTAGGCGTCCGTCTCCTCGTCGGTGACGCTCATCTCGCTATGACCGGCGAAGGTCGCGCCCTCGGAGACCAGGACCGCAGCGTAGCGGCTCGGATTCGAGTCTCGGTCGGCCACGAGCAGGCGAACCAGGTGTTCGGCGTCGAACGGATGTTCCGGAATGAGGCAGCGATCCGCAGCTCCGGCCAGCGCGGGCACAAGGGCCGTGAACCCGGCGTAACGCCCGAAGACCTCGATGACCATGATGCGCTCGTGCGATCCCGCCGGGGTGCGGAGCCGGTGCGCGAGCTCGATCGTGCGCGCGACGCAGGTGCTGAATCCGATGCAGTAGTCGGTGCCGGGCACGTCGTTGTCCATCGTCTTGGGAATGGCGACGACCCGGGCGCCCTCCCGGTGGAGTCGGTGCGCGTAGGAGAGGGTGTCGTCTCCGCCGATCGGAATGAGAGTGTCGACCCCCAGGTGTTCGAGGTTGGTGAGCACCTCGGGTGTCAGGTCGTTGGTTTCCTCGGCGTAGATCGGGCGCAGGTGCGCCGGTACCCGGTCGCGCGTCGTATGGCTGGGGCGCGTTCGCGAGGTGTGCAGGATGGTGCCGCCCGTGCGAGCCGACGTTCGAACCACGCCGGGCGTCAGTTCGACCACCGAGTCGGAGTTGTCCGCTCCGGCCTCCCGACTCATCTCGACCAGACCGGCCCAGCCGCGTCGGATGCCGAGCACGCGCATGCCTTCGGCGGCGGCCCGGAGCGTGATGGCCCTGATGGCCACGTTGAGACCCGGGACGTCGCCGCCGCCGGTAAGCACCGCGATGGTCTTCATGACATGCTTGAAAATGGTGAGAACGGATTCTGCTCGTAATGGTGAGAACGGACCCAAAGATACTTGCGCGACCGGCTGATACGGTCAATCTTGAAGCCGGCGGTCCGGAGCGGCGACCCGGCGGGAAACAGCGCCCTGCACCTCCGCCCCGACCGCCACCGTCCGACCCGGTCAGTCCCGATCAAACGAGCGAGAGTGCAATGCGTCCCGTCCCCGCCGCCACAGCAGCCATGATCGCAACCGTGGATCCGGCCAGCCTCGAGCTCTCGACCTTCGAACTCCCCGAGAACGCCCTGCCGCACCGGCTCGGTGTGACCTCGGACGACATCGTCCAGTTCGGCACCGACACCAACACGGTAGCCGGAGAGTAAGATCGTCAGCCTGCCCTGACCGATGAGCCTGGCCGCGCGCCTGCGGGTACCGCACCCGCTAGTCCTCCTGACCGGCGGGATATTTCTGGCCGCCCTCGCGAGCTGGATCATCGTCCCAGGCGAGTACGACCGCCAACTGGACGAGGGGACGGGGCGCGAAGTGATGGTCGCAGGCACCTACGAGGAGCTTTCGGAGCGTTCGACGGTGAACGCGTTCGACGCCGTGGTCGCGATCCCGAGAGGGATGCTGCATGTGGGCGACGTGATTTTCCTGGTCTTCCTGATCGGCGGCGCCTTCACGGTTCTGGATTCGGCGGGAGTGCTGGCAAGGGGCACCTCCGCGCTGTCGCGGTTCCTCGCCGGACGCACCATCCTCACAATACCGGTGGTCTCGCTCTGCTTCGGCGCGGCGGGTGTGACCTTCAACATGCAGGAAGAGGTCATCGCCCTCACGCCCGTGATGCTGGTCCTATGCCGCAGAGTGGGGTTCCAGCCGGTGGTGGCCGCAGGCATGAGTCTGGGATCGGCGATGGTGGGGTCGGCGTTCAGCCCGACCAACCCCTTCCAGGTGGGGATCGCGAAGAGGGTGGCGGATCTCGACCCGGGTACCGGAACCTGGTTCAGGTCGTCCGTCCTGGCGATCGCGTTAGGCATTTGGATCGTCGCGACCATGCGCTACGCCATTCGCACCCGGGCCGAACCGCAGGTCTCCGCGGGCGAAGACGCCGATCAGGGTTCGCTCACAGCCTCGGACACGGCGGTCCTCCTGCTGGTGGCGGTCACCTTCGCGGTAGTCACCCTGGGGCTGGTCCGCCTCGGCTGGGGTTTCGACGAGCTTTCGGCGACCTTCGTCATCATGGGCGTCGCCGTGGGAGCGATCAAGCGCATGGGGCCGACCGGGATCGCCGAGGCTTTCGTGCGCGGGTTCCGGAACATGGCCTACGCCGCGCTGCTCATAGGATTCGCCCGGGCCATCTACCTCGTGCTCGAGGACGGGCAAGTGCTCGACACCATCGTCCACGCCCTCTTCACACCGCTTTCCGACCTTCCTCTCTTCGCATCGGCGGCCGGCATGACGGTGGCGCAAGCCGGTCTTCACATCGTGGTGCCCAGCGTCAGCAGCCAGGCGGTCCTGACCATGCCCGTAGCCGCTCCGCTCGCAGACCTGCTGGGAATGTCCCGGGAAATCGTAGTGCTCGCCTACCAGTATGGCGGCGGACTATGCGATCTGATGACTCCCACGAACGGTGCGCTCATGGCCGTGCTCGCCACCGTCAAGGTACGCTACGAGGAGTGGTTCCGCTTTGCCGGTCCCACCTACCTGATCCTGCTGGCTTTGGGGATCGCGGCCATCGGAGTCGCTCTCACGATCGGGTTCGGTTGACCCGCTCGCGGAATCGGCCGACTCGAAGGAGCTCGCGTGCTCGCACCCGGCTGATTTCCGACCGAAGTCCTTGGCGGGTCGCGGCCACGCGGCCCATCACGTCGCCCCCTACCCTGAGGGCATGGGGACCGAGGGCGTGCGCCGGGGTCAACGGAAGCGACTCACCTGCGAGAAGCGTGCTAAGTCCGTCTAGATCGGTGTCGACGATCCTCTCCGTGATCTCGCGGTCGAGCCCGCGCAGGAGGTCGTTGGTGGGGCGAGGGCGGCCGCGCGAATCGAATTCCATGGCCCGAAATCCGATCGCCGCCAGCCTGACGCCGTCCGGATGGGAGCCATGGACGCCCGAAGCCGCCTCGTCGCCGAGCCACGACGGCCACTCGCGAAGGGAGTGGAGCCAGAGACGTCCGCCCCGCTCTCTCCAGCGCATCTTCTCCAAAACCGGGGCCGCGACCCCGAATCGGCCGGTCATCTCGGCCTCGGCGAGCCCGGCCAGCTCACGCTCCGACTCGGCCCGACCTCCCGGGTCCACAGGTCCCCAGCCGCGAGCTTCCTCGTTCCCGAGCTTGACCAGCTTGGCCATGTAGAGTCCGCCGGAGTCGAGATGGTGCGGATAGACGCGCGCGGTCCCGGCCAGCTCGCTGCCGTAGGAAACGCCGTCGAACTCGGTCAGCCCGGGCGCCGAAGGCACGCCGAGCGAGAGCGGGACCACCTCGACCGGTTCACCGGCGAGAGCGTCCGCGACCACGGCCTCGTTTTCCTCCGGAGCGAAGGTGCACGTAACATAGAGGACCGTACCACCCGGGCGGACCAGTCGGATCGCCTTGGCCAGAAGTCCGCGCTGCTTGCCGGCGAGATGGCGGGCGAACGACGCGGGCGCGGAACGAATGCGGCCGCCCTTTCGGCGGGCCGTTCCCTCTCCGGAGCAGGGTACGTCGGCGAGCACTCGATCGAAGGTGGAGGATTCCGGCAAGGCGCGACCGTCTCCCACCGTGACCGCGAAGTTGGCATGCCCCATCCTGTAGATGTTTCCGAGCAGCCCTCTCGCCCGGAGCTCGTTCACCTCGTTGGCGACCACGCAACCCGCCGGTCCGATCAGATCGGCAAGGTGACCGGCCTTGCCCCCCGGAGCGGCGCAGAGATCGAGCACGCGCTCGCCGGGAAGGGGAGCGAGAGCTGGGGCTGCGACGCAGGTCGAAGTCCGCTGGATGTAGAAGTCGCCAAGCCAGTGTTCCACGGTCGCCGAGAGCGGACATGGCCCCCGCTCCACCGTGAGGACGTCTTCAACGCCCTCCGCCGGAACGAGCTCGAAACCCTTGCGGGCAAGACGGCGGGCGAGCGTGCGGGCGTCGGTTCGGCTTCTGTTCACGCGCAGAGTTTCGGGCTCCGGCGTCGACAGGGATCGAGTGAAGGCTCCCCAGTCGTCTATGAAGCCGCGGTAGCGCTCGATGCTCAACGGCGGCTATCGGCCCCGTTCAGTACTCGAGCAGATCCTCCACCTCGTCCTCGTTGCGGACCAGGGCCAGGATCGCCGCCTGAGGCACGACCAGATAGCGCGAGCCCTCGAAGGTGATCTCGACCGAGGCCTTGCGGAAGAAGATCGCGTAGTCGTCGGTCCGGGCCTGAAGCGGAACGTAGCGCGGCTCGGGAGAGGCGTTCTTCCAGGGCTCGTCGTCGAGCTCGGTCGGTGCCGACACCGCGTTGCCGGGCCCGGTGGCCACGACCTTTCCCCCCTGCACCGCCTGCGAGTCGATGGCGCTCGGGGGCAGGTAGAGCCCGACCTTGGTTCGATCCTCCCCCTCTTCGGGCTGGACCAGAACGCGATCACCGACGACGATCAGACGTTTCTTGCGATCCGACATGGGTCGGCCGCTCAACTGTACGGCATCGCCGGGACCCTGCCCAGGAGCCGAGCGTATATGGCCAGCGACCCGCGGTGGTGCGCGGTGTGATCCACGATGCTCGGCACGATGCCCGCCCGCGGCATGCCGCCCATGAGCTGGTCGTTCGGGATAGGAGCCTGCAGGGTTTCTTCGTCGGATTCGGAAATGACCTCGGCCACGCCGTCGAACGCCCGGTCGAGCCAAGCCATCGCCTCCGTGAAAGAGGTGACCGCCTTCGCCTTGGCGTTGAGGGCTTCGAAATCCATGTCCCAGCCCCGGCCGAACGCTCCCTCCACGAACCAGTCGAGCGTGTCCGCCGCGTGCGCGACTTGAGCGGCCACGGTGAACATCTCCTCGGTGGGAGCGAACCCGGAATCCTCCTCCGAAAAGGATGACGCCGTATTCCTGAAGTAACGCTGAGTCTTGCGAAGTTGAGTGGTGAGCTGTTCCTGCATGGACATGCGGGGGGTTCTCCGAGGTGCGGCGATGGCGAGGCGAGACGAGACTTGGGCGTCTAGAAAGCTACAACGATCGCGGATGGGAATGATTGTGGGGTGGGAACGCCGGAAGTCGGCGGGATTCGAGTTGGCGATCGCCGCAGCGTCCTACACCACGAGGGTCGCCCCTTGCGCACACCCGTAAATATGCCGAATATTCGGGATGCGCACGCTTCCGACCATAAGGCAGCCCGGCCGGTTCAGAGGAAGAGGGGTCTCGCGCGATCCTCCCAACCGTTTCGAACGGCTCCATGTGGAGCTGGAAGAAGGCGCCCTCGACGTAAACCCGCTCACCGAGTACATCGACGACTCCACCCGGTCGATCATCTCCACGAACCGGAGTCCGGATCTGGGCTTCGACGCCTCGGTCAACCCCTACCGAGGCTGCGAGCACGGCTGCGTCTATTGCTACGCCCGACCCTCTCACGAGTACCTGGGCTTCTCGTCGGGCCTGGACTTCGAGAGGAAGATCCTCGTCAAGCGGAACGCGCCCGAGCTGCTCAGGAAGGCCTTGGTGCGACCGTCGTGGGAACCGCAGGTAGTGGCGATGTCGGGGGTCACCGACCCGTACCAGCCGGTCGAGCGCAAGCTGGGGATCACGCGCGGATGCCTTAAGGTCCTGCAGGATTTTCTGAACCCTGTGACGATCGTCACCAAGAACCATCTCGTCACGAGGGACGTGGATATTCTGCGCCCTCTCGCGGAGGCGGATTGCGCGCACGTCACGGTGTCGATCACGACTCTGCGGAACGACCTGCAGCGGGTGATGGAGCCGCGAACCACCGTTCCGGCCAGACGGCTGGCGGCAGTGAGCGAACTTGCGGAGGCCGGCATCCCGGTGGGCGTCTTCGTGGCTCCCGTGATTCCCGGGCTGACCGACGTGGAGATTCCCGCCATACTCACCGAGGCCGCTCGCGCAGGCGCCGGTTGGGCGTCCTTCATCCCGCTGCGGCTGCCTGGAGCCGTGGCCGAACACTTCGTCGACTGGCTGGAGCTCCACTTCCCGGACCGCCGAAACAAGGTGCTGGCCCGTGTCAGGGAAGCTCGGGGCGGTAAGCTGAACGATTCCGACTTCCACACCCGGTTTCGGGCGCGGGGCGAGTACGCGGGCCAGATCAGGGCGCTCTTCAATGCCACGGCCAGCCGTTTGGGCCTCGACGCCCGCCCTCCGAGAATGTCGACCGATAACTTCAGGCGGAGCGTCGGTCAGGGGGAGCTGTTCTGAAGCCCGTGCCGCCTCGGATCGACGCCGACCTCGCGGTGGCCTCGAGGCGCACCCCGGTCCCGATCGGAGCCGGCCCTCCGACCCGACTCACGCCAGCATCCCGGCGATCGCGGCCGTGAGCATCGACGCCAGCAGTCCCGCAACCGCCGCACGGAGTCCGAGGCGCGCCAGATCCCCTCTGCGCTTGGGCGCGACCGCACCGATCCCCGCCAACGTCATCGCAACCGAGCCGAAGTTCGCGTAGGTCGTCATGGCGTAGACGAGTATGACCAGCGAGCGCTCCCCGATCACCCCGCCCGCGATCCCTCCGCCCGCCCTCAATTCCTCCTCCAGCTGGATGAAGGCGACGAACTCGTTCAGGACGAAGTCGATGCCGATCATCCGGCCGGCGAACGCCGAGTCCTCCCAAGGTATGCCGAGCGTCCATGCGGCCGGGGCCAGCAGGAATCCCAGCGTACCTTCGATGCTCGCGCCCGGTGAGCCGACGAACCCGCCCAGCCATCCCACCAATCCGTTCATCACCGCAACGAGCGCTACGAAGGCGATGATCATCGACCCCACGACGAGGGAGAGCTGAAGCCCTTCCGCCGCACCCCGTGCGGCCGCGTCGACGGCATTGGTAGCGGAGGTCCCCGACCCGAGCGTCTTCAGGCTCCGCCCCCGAGTCACCGGCGTCTCGGTCTCGGGAACCACAAGCTTGGAAACGACGACGGCGGCCGGAACCGACATTATGGCGGCCGCGATTATGTGGCCGACGATGTCCGGCGCATGGGGGAGCAGCATGGCCGCGTAGGCGACTAACGTGCCTCCGCTGATGGTCGCCATCCCCACCGTCATCACCGTCATCAGCTCCGACTCGGTCATACGGCTCAAGTAGGGCCGCACCGTCAGCGGAGACTCCATGAGGCCGGTGAAGCCGTTCGCGGCCGCGCACACCGTCTCCGCTCCCGAAGTGCGCATCGACGCCTGCATCACCCGCGCCGCCGTCCGCACCACGATCTGCATTATCCCGAAGTGGTAGAGCAGCGCCATCAGCGAGGAGACGAAGATGATGTTCGGGAAGATCACGAATGCGAAGAAGGCGCCGGTGCGGGCCACTCTCCCGGTCTCGGGGACGAAGACGCCCTCGGCCGACCCTGGGGGCGGATGGGTTCCCACCGGAATGTTGTCGGTGATCAGGCTCCCGAAGAGGAACGAGCCTCCCTCGAGCGCGAAAGTGAGGATGGCGATGACGACGCCGTTGGCCCACTCGAACGCCGCTACGCCGATGGGCGTGTTGAGCATGAGAAGGGCGAACGCGAACTGAAGGGCCATCCCCCACGCGACCGGTCGCCAGGAAATGCGTGATCGGGCTCCCGAAAACAGCCAGGCGACCCCGAGGACGAGAGCGACGCCAAGGATGGATCGAAGTCTGTGCAGGGCCTCACCGGAAGGCTGGGCGCTGTCCGCGTGCACGAGGCTCGCGGCCTCTGCAGGCGGCGGTCCGATTTCGACGGCTGCGGTCGCCAGCGCTTCGATCATGGGCTAAAGATGGCTAGAAGGCCGCGTCGAGTGGGAGTCGGGCGGGTGTCGGGTGGGCTGCGCGGACCGGAACGCGCGAGCGGTGGGATCTCGGCATGCCGCTGGACGAGCTTCCGGACGGATTACGTACCCCGAGAACCGGACATTTCCTGTTTGTTACCGACACTCCCCTTGCGCGTCCTCAGGTATTCCCGCATTTTTTTCCAGTGTCGACCTTCAGCAGCGTTTCGACGGGAGAAAAGCTGGGATCTCCTTCCCATGAAACTCGCATTTCGCGTTTGTTGCAGACCCGAAGTCGGCGGATATAGTCGAGGTCTTCACAATGGCATCGCCCGAACTCTTCCGCGACGCCATGGCCAACTGGGCCGGCTCGGTCACGCTGATCGCCGCCCGCGACGAAGGGGCCGTCATCTGCACGACGGCGACCTCCTTCATCCCGGTCGCCGCCGACCCTCCCAGCGTGCTGGTCGCCCTCTCGCCGAACGCGCAGGTGCTGCCGTTCGCGGAAGAAGGATCTCCGCTGGGCGTGACCGTCCTCTCCCAGGAACAGGCGCACTGGGCCTCGGTATTCGCCGACCCCTTCCCCGTTGGCTCACCGGAGTGGAGCGGCTCGCATGCGCCCGTAATCGCCGGCGCGAGCGTCGGTCTGGAGTGCACGGCTCGGAAGAGCTTCAAGGCGGACGCATCCAAGCTCGTGGTGTGCCGGGTCGAAATCATCCACGCGGGCTCGGACGAACCTCTTCTATATCACCGCCGCAGGTACGCCGGACTCGCCGACGACGACCGCTCTCGCAGGCGAGGCTGGAAGAAGCGGTAGGGCCCGGATGCGGCGTCGCGCTGCCGTGAGAGTCTTTGTCCACGGGCTGTAAGGCCTCGTGTCTGTTTAGATTTTACGTCAAGCTCTCAACCGCACCGGCATCCATGAAAGCCACGCACGCACTCATCCCCAGCCTCCTGCTTATCTCCTTCGTGGCCTGCGCGGACCCCGGAGAGGCTCAGGCCGTCGGTCAGTCGGGCCGCTCGCAGGCGGGCATGGTCTCGGCGGCGCACCCGCTGGCCGTGGAAGCCGGCGTCAGAGCCTTGGAAGCAGGCGGCAACGCCGCCGACGCTGCCGTCGCCTCGGCCTTCGCTCTGAGCGTGGTGGAACCCACCATGAGCAGCATCGCGGGACGCATCCAGATTCTGCTCCGTCGCCCGGACGGGTCCTTCGCAGGCATCGACGGCACCACTCAGGCACCATGGGACTACGACTACGACACCGCCCCGCAGGCGCGCTACGGTTACCCGGTGATAGGCGTCCCGGGCACCGTCGCGGGGCTCATGCGGCTCCATTCCGAGCACGGATCTCTCCCCCTGAGCACACTCATGGCTCCGGCCATCGACTATGCCGAGAACGGGTTCCGGGTACTTCCGGGAGCTGCGGCGCGGCAGGCGGCGGGGTTCGTCCAGGCGGTCGAGTTTCCGGGCACGGTGGAGGCGTTCTACCGAGGCGATTCGACGGTGCACGCACCCGGCGATCTGCTGCGGCAACCCGTATACGCCAACACTCTGCGCAGCATCGCCGAGGGCGGGCGGGAGGTTTTCTACGAGGGGGAAATCGCCCGCCGGATGGCCGACGACCTGGCCGCGAACGGCAGTGCGCTGACCCTTCAGGCGTTCAAGGACTACGAGGCCCTCGACTCCAAGGTCGTCCGGGGCGGCTACCGGGGCTACGAGCTCGTCGGCACCGACATTCCCGCCGCGGGCGTGCTCGCCATCCAGGCGCTCCAGGTGCTGGAACACTTCGATCCCTCTGAAATGACCGAGGCCGAGTGGTTCGCGCTCGTGGGGCAGGCGCTGGGGATCGCCTCAGGAGAGTTGCGCGCACTCGGGAGCGACACCGCTTCGGCCAGGGCTCTCTCGAAAGAGTGGGCTCGCGAGGTGGCTCAACGGCTAGCCGCCCCTGCGACCGCCAATATCGAACCCGAGCCCGACGGACTCGCTTCGATCGTGGACGGACTCGTTCAGCCGGCCAACCGGGTCCCGGCCCCAACCGGCTCCCGGGCTTCCCCTCCTGCGCACGACGGATCCGCGAAGCGACCCGAGTCGATGCACACCACGCACCTCTCCACCGCCGACGCCGACGGCATGTTCGTCTCGCTCACCCAGACTCTGGGGCCGAACATGGGATCCAAAGTGGTGACGCCCGGACTCGGCTTCCTCTACGCCTCCACACTCGGAGGCTACCTCGGAAGGATGGAGCCCGGACAGCGGGCGCGCTCGAACATCTGCCCCTTCATGGTGGTCAAGGACGGGGAGGTGATTCTCGTATTGGGAGCCGCCGGAGGAGGAATGATACCCCCTGCGGTGGTGCATGCGGTGACCCGGGTCATCGACTTCGGCATGCCGCTTCCCCAAGCGTTGGCCGAGCCCCGGGTGGCCGGTTCCGGCGCAGGCATCTCGGCTGAGACAGCCCCGATCGTCGGCTGGACCGCGAGCGAGCTCGAAGAGATGCGCGCACTCGGTCTGCAGGTGCTGGAAGTTCAGCGCAGCGGAGCGTACGGACGCGTCCACGGCATCCAGTACGACCCTGCGACCGGCGTATTCGTCGGCGCGGCCGACCCCGACTGGGAGGGCGCCGCTCGCGGACCTGGCGGGCGCTCGCGCTGACCAGTGGGAACCGCCCCGCATCGTCCCAACGTTCGATCCTCCATTCTCCACCGATCGCCTCCAAGAGAACAAGTAGAGAAAATGACGATACCGAGACCGACCCGCATCGCACCGCTGGCCTCGCTTCTGCTCGTGAGCCTGGCCTCCGCATCTCTGGCCGCCCTCTCTGCCCAGGACTCCAAGCAAATGGTGGCCGACGAGATCGACGCAAGCGCCGAGGTCTACGGCGAGATCGCTCAGAAGATCTGGGACCTGGCCGAGCTCGGCTACCTCGAGGTGGAGAGCTCCGCGCTGCTCAGGAACTCCCTCGAAGAAGCCGGATTCGAGATCGAGGAAGGGGTCGCCGGGATACCGACCGCCTTTGTCGCCAGCTACCGGAACGGAGACGGCGGACCGGTGGTGGGGATCCTGGCCGAGTACGACGCCCTGCCCGGCATCACCCAGGACCGATCTCCGGTCCGCGCACCCATCGATGAGAAACAGCGCGGCCACGCCTGCGGACACCACCTATTCGGCACCGGCTCGGTGGCGGCCGGCATCGCCCTGCGCAATTGGATGGAGGCGAGCGGCCAGCCGGGCGAACTGAGGGTCTACGGAACTCCCGCCGAGGAAGGAGGCGCGGGCAAGGTCTACATGGTTCGCGAGGGGCTATTCGACGATGTCGACGTGGTACTGCACTGGCATCCGTCTTCCCGGAACGGAGCCGGAGCGAGCTCCACGCTCAGCAACAAGTCGGCCAAGTTCCGCTTTTCGGGCGTATCCGCGCACGCGGCCGGCGCTCCCGAGCGGGGTCGTTCGGCGCTCGACGGCGTCGAGGCCATGAACCACATGATCAACCTCATGCGCGAGCACGTGCCCATGGAGGCGCGCATCCATTACGTGATCACCTACGGCGGCGCGGCGCCCAACGTGGTGCCCGATTTTTCCGAGGTCTTCTACTACGTGCGTCATCCCGATCCCGAGCAGGTAAGGTCTATCTTCGAGCGCGTCGCCGACGCGGCGGAAGGAGCGGCGCTCGGTACCGGGACGACGATGGAGTACGAGGTCATCCACGGCCTCTACAACATCCTGCCCAACGTCGCGCTCCAGGAGGCCATGCACGCGAACCTGGAAAGGGTGGGCGGCGTCCACTACAACGACGAGGAGTGGCAGTTCGCCGAACAGATTCACGAGACCTTCCTCCACGAAGTCCCGTCGCTCGAGACGGCGGCCTCCATCCAGCCGTTCTACGTGACCGAGGAGGGATCCGGCGGCTCCACCGACGTCGCCGACGTAAGCTGGATGGTCCCGACGGCAGGCATGAACGCCGCCACCTGGGTTCCCGGCACATCCGCTCACTCCTGGCAGGCGGTCGCCGCCGGGGGGACGAGCATCGGCAACAAGGGGATGGTGGTCGCCGCCAAGACGCTCGCGATGACGGCGATCGACCTCTTCACCGATCCCGATCTCGTCGCGAGGGCGAAGGTCGAGCACCGGTCTCGGATCCCCGAGGACTGGACCTACGAACCGCTGCTCGGCGATCGTCCCCCGCCGCTCGACTATCGCAAGCCCGCGCGGGGCGGCTGACATGTCCGTCGAGAGCATGACCCGTCGTGGACCCGGACCGGCATCCGCGCGGACACTGGTCGCGTTCGCGTGTGCGGCCCTGGCGGCCCTTCAGCTCCTTTCGGCCCCGGGTGCGACCGCCCAGGACAGCGCTCAGGTCGCACCGCCGCCGGACACTGTCTTGCCGATGTCGATCCCTTCCGATCTGGAACGGATCGAACTCGCCCGCTCGCGGGAGTGCGTCAGCACCATCGCCCGCGTGGAAGAGGTCAACGCCGTTCTCCAGCCGATCGGCGCGAGAGCCGAAAGGGCGCAGGTCCTCATGCAGGCGATCCTCCTCGAAGAGCGCTCGATCATGGCGGAGCTCGACCAGACCGATCCGCTGGAGGCCGAGGTCCATGGCTGGTTCGTCGCCGACGGCCGGCTGGCCCAGAGCTACGTGGACACCCAGAACGAGGACCTCCAGCGTCAGCGCACCATCGGACGCGAGGCGATCAAAGGCAGGGTGCAGGCCGTCATTGCGGACGCTCAGGCCGAGGCCGTCTCCACCTTGGAGGAATCGGGCGACCTCAACGAGATGGCGGCGGTATGCGACGGCGCGATTCTGGTCCGGCCGGAGGTGATCGCGGCCTGCTCGACCCAGGAGAGTCCCGTGTGCGAGAAGGCGACCGTCCCGCCGGACTCCGCCCTGCCTTACCGCTTCGTTGACCGGGCTGCGGACATGTGGAGCGTCGAGGAGCTGCGCCCGTGGAGTACGCCGCAGGGTCTGACGATAGGGCCCGACGGCTCGCTCGGCGGCGCGCGCTCGACGGTTGTGGCCCGAAAGGGCAACGTCGCGGTCTCGGTGGCGTTCTCGCCCCTCATCCATCAGCGTAACGATCTCGAACCCGATGTCGTCGCGGAGCTTGACGCCCTTCTCGACACCCTCGAGGTGGAGTTCGAGCACCCCGAGATCGTCTTCGCCCCGTCCCTGGGAGTGCGGGCGACGCTCCCGCAAGCTCTGGGGAACGAGACCCGATACATTCTCCACTTCGGACCGCCGGACACGGCCGACATAGTTTGGATCGGGGAGGCGGAGAGCGGCGCGGTGCTCGAAGACATAGTCGTGGTGGGGCCGAGCCACATCCAGAGGCTCATCTCCGGAGCGCCGCTCACCCTGACCGCTCTGATCGACCTGCCGGAAGAGGCCGGCGAGGAGGCTGCGGCCGAAGTCAGCTTCATGATACCTTTCACCAGCGTCAACCAGATCCAGTCCACCGGCGCCCTGATCGGGTACATGATCCAGCAGTTGCCCGGTGAGCTGATGCAGCTTTTTCCGGTGAACGGGGCGACGGGTTCCGAACGGGTCCCGGCCTCACGGCGGTGAGCCGGCCGGCCGCCGGCAAGCGCACCTTGGACTGGAAGCGCGAAAGGGAGCCGCCACGGACGTGAGTCCTCTCGGCGTGGCGGTGGGCGCGGCTCTCGTCTTCGCCCTGATCGCGGCGCTGGCGCTCAAGGCCTGGCTGGACGCGCGTCAGAGCCTGCACGACCTGAGGGAGGGGATGCCGGGGGAGTTGGACAAGGCCCGCAAGGACGCCATCGTCCGCAGCCGCGCAGTCACCCGGGGCCAGACCGTCGAGCAGCTTGCGCCTTTCACCGAATCTTTCGGTTACGATCCGCGCGACGCCCGGTTCCTGGGGAGCCCGATCGACCTGGTGGTCTTCGACGGACTCTCCGAAGGCTACGAGGTCGAGGTCGTCTTCGTGGAGGTCAAGACCGGCGCTTCGCGGCTGAACGAGCGGGAGCAGGCCGTGCGGGACGCGGTGGAGGACCGTCGGGTAAGCTGGCGAGAGCTCCGGTTGTGACGACCTTCAACCAAACGAGGCCTGCGGCGGTCCGGCCTACTGCCTGATCTCCGGCCCGCCCCGGCGGTCGTCCGGCACAAAGCGATCCCGCGCCGGCATCTCGATAGCGGCCAGCGCCTCCGCATCCAGGACGGCGTCTTCTTCAAGGAGGCCGTTCAGGTGGAGGATGTAGGCTATCACCGCGTAGGTCTCGTCGCTGGAGAGGGTGCCCGGAGTCAGTTGGGGCATCGCCCGCCCGATGTAGTCGAAGAGGGTCGTGGCGTAGGGCCAGTAGTGGCCGGCGGCCCGCGACTGCGGCCAGTCGTCGCCCGGCGGAGGACCGACCAACGGGTCGTTGGGTCCTTCGGTGCCGGTAGGCCCGTGGCAGGCGAGGCACTGGAGGTCGTAGACCGTCCGCCCTTCGGCGACGCTCCCGCTACCAGGCGGCAAGCCGACCCCCTCCGGGCCCACGTCGATGTCCCACATCGCGATGCGATCCGCGCTCGCCTCACTCCCGAATCCGAATCGCTCCGGCAGCTCCCGTCGCTCCGGCAGCTCCCGGGCTGTGAGCAAGGTCTCGCCGGAACGGTCGGCTTCAGCGCAGGCGGCGACGCCCAGAGCCGTCGCTAACGCCAGCGCCGTCGCGAATGTCGCGGCGGCCGCGACCCCCTTCGGCATACGCATCAGATCAGCTCTCCCAAGCCGAACGTGACCCGTCCGTCGTCGTCCACCTTCCAAGCCCGCTGCTGGTTGTGATGGTAGCTGGTCCGCTCGCCCCTCGCCTCCCAGAGCTGCTGGACCGTCGGCTGCACATAGCCCGTCTCGTCGTGCGCCCGGCTCAACAGCACGGCCTCTTCGCCGTCCCACTCCCAGAGGTGGCGGAAGCGGACCGTCGATTTGCTCAGGATCGGCTCCTGGAGCTCGGCGGTCGTCCAGTTCTCCCCGCCGTCGGTGCTCACGTCCACGCGGGTGATGCGGCCGCGGCCGCTCCAGGCGAGTCCCTTGATCTCCCACCAGCCGGCCTCCGGCAGCTCGTACGGATAGGCCGGGAAGGTGATGAGGGATTTCGCGTCCATGACCAGGCTGAACTGGCGCGCCTTCCCGTCAAGAATCGGATCGGTGTAGCGCGAGGTCTCGTCGCGCGTCATCCCCGGACGGTCGGTGACCTCGATGCGCCGCAGCCACTTCACGCTGGCGTTGCCCTCCCAGCCCGGCAGCAGCAGACGCAGCGGATAACCCTGCTCGGGTCTGATCGCCTCTCCGTTCTGGCCGTAGGCGAGCATCGCGTCGTCGAAGGCCTTCTCCATGGGAACGCTCCGGGCCATGATCGCCGCGTCGCCCCCTTCGGCGACGATCCAACTGGCTCCCGACTCCACCCCGACCTCCCGCAGAACGAGCGGAAGGGACACGCCTGTCCATTCGCTGGTGGAGAGAAGGCCGTCGAGGTGCTGGGGCGTGATCTCCCTCGGCATCCTGTTCCGGTCGTAGGCACCGCCGCCGTTACCGGAGCACTCCAGGAAGCAGGTCCGCGACTCGCTCGGGTAGCGCTTGAGGTCGGCCATGGAAAAGACGGTCGGGCGCTCGACCATGCCGTGGACCAGGAGCTCGTGGTCGTCGATGCGGATGTCGGGGATGCCCGCGTGGTGGCGCTCGAAATGGAGATCGGCAGGCGTGATCGTGCCGCAGAGATCCTGCAGCGGTGTGCGCGACGAGCTCGACAGAGCAGGAGCGCGGACCAGCCTCCTCGGCTGCTCCTCCGGGGCGCGGCTTCCGAGATCCGAGGTGAGACGACCGGGAACCTTGGTCGGATCCGCAGGCGGTCCGGCGTCCTGCGCACCCAGCCTTTCCGGTAAGATCTTCAAGGCGTCGGCCTGGGTCTTGAGGACGCCTGCGGCGAGAACGCCCGAACCGGCGGCGATGAGAGTCCGACGGGAGATGCGCGGGGAGGCGGTCCCGGAGAGGTTACCGTCGGAGCTGGGAAGCGAGTTCTTGGAAGACGAGGGGTCGGGGGCCATGGCGAGACCTGGAGAGTACGGGCGTGCCCGGTGATCTTACGGACCGAGGGCATCCCGGTCAAGCGCAGGGCCGTCGGGAGATCGCCCCATCGCCTGTTGACCGGCGCATGGTCATGCCGCATACTGTCATGACAGCCCGTGGACGACCTCCTGCGGACTGTCGGCAGACGTCCCCCTTCAACCATGGGAGTAGAGTCGTGCGACGTACCAGACTGGCGCTCTTCGCCTTCGCGGCCGTGCCGCTTGCGACAGGCTTGTCCGCAACCGCCCTCTCGGCCCAGAATCACGACGGCCACGACGGCGGTCCGACCATGCCGCGCGGGTTCGACGAGCCGATGCCGCTCCACCACGACGGCAAGGGGCTCGGTCCCTTCACCCGGTCGATCACGACCGATTCCGAGCAGGCGCAACTCTACTTCGATCAGGGTCTGCAATTGCTCTACGCCTTCGACCCCAATCTCGCCGCCCGTTCGTTCCGAGAGGCATGGAAGTACGATCCGGAATGCGCGATGTGCTACCTCGGCGAGGCCTGGGCCTGGGGTCCGTACCTGAACGGGCCCATGGTTTCCGACGACGCCCCGCGCGCCCATCACGCCATCATGCGGGCGATGGAGCTGCGTGACGGTGCCGATCCGGTGGAGCGGGCCCTCATCGAGGCGATGGCGGTCAGGTACGAGCATACGCACGAGCGGGATCGCCGGCGCGAACTCGACGAGGCCTGGGCCGAGAAGGTCAACGAGCTTTACGAGGCCCATCCGTCCGATCTCGACATCGGCTTCCTGGCGGGCGAGTCGCTCATGCTGCTCCAGCCTCGCAGGGAGTGGTGGGAGATCGGCAATCCCGAGATTCGGCGCATTCACACCGTGCTGGAAAGCGTCCTCGATCAGGACATCACCCACCCCGGGGCCTGTCACCTCTACGTCCACGCCACCGAACGCACCGTCGTGCCCGAGAAGGCGGAGGCCTGCGCCGAGCACCTGGGCTCCTCCATCCCGGGTGCGAGCCACATTCAGCACATGCCTTCCCACACCTTCAACAGGGTCGGACGCTGGGCGGAATCGGTACGCGGCAACCTGGCGGCGTGGCACTCCGATCAGAAGGCTGAACACGGCTTGGGTTTCGCCATCTATCCGTCGCACAACCTGCACATGCTCTTCTTCGCCGCGGCGAACGACGCGCAGGCGGGGGTGGCCATTCAGGCGACGCGCGACTACGCCAAGCTCATGGACGACGGCCAGTTCTACACCGCGCTGCTCATGATGCGCTTCGGGCGCTTTGAAGAGATGCTCGCGATGGAGGACGACACACCCGGCGGAACCATCTTCCGAGGACTGTGGGACGCCGCCATGGGGTACGCCCACCTCAAGACCGGCAACCCCGGCAAGGCGCGCCGACTCCTGGCCGGGGTCCGTCAGGCGGCCAGGGAGGCCGGTGACTCCCAGAGCTTCCGCCGCCACCCGGGAGAGGACCTGCTCGGTATCATGGCCGGAATACTGGAAGGCGAGATCGCTCGCAGCGAAGGCGATCACGATTCCGCGATAGCCGCGTTGGAGGCGGCCGTCGAGATCGAGGACGGCCTCATGTACGACGAACCCGAACCGCTCCCCTTCTCGGCGCGACATTGGCTGGGCGACGTGCTCCACGAAACGGGCCGTCACGAAGAGGCTGCGGAGGTATTCCGGGCCGAACTCGTCGACCATCCTCACAACGCCTGGTCCCTCTTCGGGCTGGAACGGTCGCTTCGCGCTCTAGGTCGCGAAGCGGAGGCGGATGAGGTTCAGGTCGAGTTCGAGGAAGCCAGCGCCAGATCGGATGTCTGGATTCGGGGTCCGATCTTCTAGCGGCATCCTTCGGATCGGAGTGAACCACCGGACGGGCGGGAAGTGTCCGAGCCTACCGGCGGACGGCCGGGATCGCACGCGGACGAGCACCCCAAAACCAGACAGTTCCACGGACTTCCTGAAGGAAATGGACCGGGCCGGGGTGAGACCCGTCGAGGGCGTCGACCGCGTGGCGGAGGAGGCCGTGATCACCGGCCCGCTCGTTCCGGCGTCCAAGAACGACCGCGACGGACGCCACCTCGACCCCGACCGCCTCCGTATCGGCGCTGCGGCAGGAGTCAACCGCAGTCAGGCTGATCGGCTGCGCCAAGGCAGGTTGATGATCGAGGCCCGGCTCGACCTCCACTCCCACTCCCGTCGCGATGCAGGTGCCCGCGTGGCCGGCTTCCTGAATCAGGCCGCCTCCCGGGGCCAGCGCGTGGTGCTGATCATAACCGGCCAAAAACGCCGGGATCCGCTGAGCAGGCCGGAGGGCGTCCTTCGCCGGGACCTCGAGAACTGGCTAAACGCACCCGGCACGCGGGATCGCGTGCTGGCCTGCGAACCGGCGCAGCCCAAGGACGGAGGCAAGGGAGCGTTTTACGTCCTTCTGAAGCGCTAGCGACGGCCGGTGCGCTCGCGAGATTTTCCGCAGGCTGCCGGGGGCCTCATCTCTGGCGAATCGCCCCGCACGTGTGTTATGATGCAATCATGCCCGAAAAACGCGTGTGCAGAACCGGCGGCTCATGAGAGTCGCACGCGTGTGCCTGTCCGAAAGGAGAGCGCATGTTCGTTTGCGTGGCTGGAAACAGCATCGATGCGTACGACCGACAGAACCTGGAGCTGCTGCGTACCGTAAGCTTCGATCTAGACATGATCGAAGTCGTGGTCGTACCGCAGGATCCCGCAGAATTGACCGCACCGAAGTCCACCTGTCGCAAACCAACCAACCACCGAGATCAGCCATGAATGCAATCCTGTCGCGCCGCTCCTTCTCGTTCGCCGCCGCAGCCGCCCTGGTTGTTCTGAGCATCGGCTGCTCACCCCCGGTTCCCGCTGAACCTCCGCCTCCACCGCCTCCGCCTCCGCTCGATCCCACCGGCGTCTTCGACGTCGCTCTTGAACTCCTGGGAGACGTCGTCGAAGGTGTGATGACGGTGGAGGGGAGCGCGGAAGAAGGCTACACCGGCCACATGGAAGTCATGGGCGAGGGAGTCGATATCCTCGAGATGTCGGTAAACGACGACGTGGTCGCGTTCGCCGTCGACGCCCAAGGTATGTACGTGGCCTTCGAGCTGGCCTTCGAGGCGGATGCCAGCGGATTCAGCGGGGTCTTCGACAGCGACATGGGAGGTGGCACGATAATCGGCACCAGGCGGTGACGCATCCATCGACCCGCACCTCCGACGGGTGCTCTTCAGGATCAAGTACCAGAAAACCACGGGCCAAGGGAACGACCATTCCGAGACGCGCTATGCGACCCTGCTGGCTGGTCATCTTCGCGGCTCTCCCGCTCTCCGCATGCGAATGCGAATGCAATGGGCCGCCTGACGCACCTATTCCCGAATCGCAAGCTCAGGCGAGTAACGAACCGACTATGGACGCGGGACCCCGCCGTCCGTCAGGAGACAGCCTTGCCTATTGCATCGCAACGGCTGTCTCCCCTGATCTTGATCGCATAGCGGAACCCGGCCTTTCCGCAGAGGCGATGTTGCAGAGCATGTTTGCCGCTAGGGATTCCTGCGAGGCCGAGTGGGGTCGGTAACGATTACCCGGGAAGCGTCAAGATCAATGACCGCCTGATCCACTTCGACCTGGTGGATTCGACGCTCCTCGCTCTCGTCGAACGCCGGCAACCGGCACGAAGGATCCCGCAGTGCCGACGCTACACCTCGTCTGGTAGGACGTGAGCGAGTTCTAACGACCGCGAAGGCCAAGGGTATGGCAACCCCGACCTCGACCGGCTCGCCGTCGAGGAGCGCCGGTGAAAACTCGAAGATCCACGCCACCCTGAGAGCGGCTTCATCCATGGCCTGGTGCCCGGAGCTCTCGAGTACGGAAGCTCTTATGACCCGCCCCTCCTCGTTGACCTTTAATTCGACCGTGACTGTGCCTTCGATGCAGGCATCCTTCAGAGGTGCCGGATACTCCGCCGATAGTGCAGCCCGGACTCTGTTGAGGTTCACCAAGAGGGGCGGGACTGTGGTGGCCGGAGCGGTCCCTACCGCCATGTCGTTGGGAGGGCTTGTGGCGCACCCTAAAGCGAGCGCCGCCACAACGACCGGTGCGAGCCTCAAGGACGGATCCGGTCAGCTCCGGGGCCGACTTCGCCTGCGGCAGCGGGTCTCTGGATCGCTGCGGTCAATCGTCTAGGTCGCCTAGCGAACCGCGAAGGTCACGGGTATGGCAAGCCGGGTACCGACCGGCTCGTCGCCACTGAACGCCGGTGAAAACTCGTAGATCGGCGCCACCCGGTAAGCGGCTTCGTCAAGGGCTCGGTGGCCGGAACTCTCGAGAAGGCAAACTTCGGCGACACGCCCTTCCGCGTCGATCTCGAAACCGACCGTGACCGTGCCGTCGATGCCACGCTCCTTCGCCGACGCCGGAAACTCCCGTGCCAATGCAGTCGCGACTTCGCTTTGGTTCACCACACGGGGCGGAATTTCGACGGCATCGGGAGCCTGCCCCGACTGCGGATACTCGCCCTCGCACGGCGGAGCGCCCGCGCCCTGTGGGGTTGTGGAGCACCCGAAAGCGAACGCGGCTAGCGCGATCGGTGCCAGCCTCATCGCCACCTCTTGGCACCGTGATACGTGTGCGACGGTGTCATGTCGACCATCCTGTTACTCGAGTGCGTTACTGGACTCTTCTTCCATTGGGTGGCTCTCAAGGGGAGAGACTCCCTTCAAGAGGTACTCTCCACCACCCGGAACCGTTCCCGACGATCCGCCGGGAGAGAAACGGACTCGCTACCCTCAGTCGTCCAGCACCTGGATCAGTTCGATCTCGAAGACCAGTGTCGCGTTCGGCCCGATACTGCCGCCGCCCGAGGGGCCGTAAGCGAGCTCCGGCGGCATGACCACCCGGAAGGTGCTCCCAGGGCGCATGAGCTGGAGCGCCTCGCTGAACCCGGGGATCACTCCGCCGAGCGAGAACTGCGCCGGTGGTCCACCCCGGGAGCTGTCGAACTCGGTCCCGTCGACGAGCGTGCCCGTGTAGTGGATTTCCACACGGTCGTCCGCTGCGGGAGCGTCCCCCTCCCCTAGGACCAGGACCTCGTACATGAGGCCGCTGGCCGTCGTGGAAACGCCCTCGGAGGCCGCGAAGTCGGCCCGGAAGGCGTCGCCGGTCTCGACGTTGGCGGCGGATTCCGCATCCCGCTCGGCCCGACGTTCCTCCTCCATCGCGGCGTTCACTACATCCATCGCCGTTTGGAGCTCTTCCTCGGAAATCGGAGGCTCGACGCCCTCCACCCCGTCGGTGAGGCCGCGCATCAAAGCCGGATAGTCGATCCGGGAGTCCATCTCGGCGATCTGGGCTCCGATGTTGCGACCGATCGAGTAGGAGGCCTTCTGCTCGTCGGTCTCGAGTTCGGCGCCACCCATGTCCCCGGTGCAACCCGAAACGGTCAGGACCGCGGGAAGGGTGAGCGCGAGAAGGCGAGGAACAGGCCTGGCAAACCGTGGACAAAGCCTCCCACGGCGTTCGAGCGAGTTTCGCCACGGGCTGCTGGAGTCTGGGCGTGTCATGGTATTTCCGGAACGAGTGGTGTACGAGTTCGAGGTGAGGACTACGGTCAACGGGCGCGCGACCCGGGAGTCGGCGTTCGGGACGCGGTCCGGGCTCCGCCTCCCATGCCCGACATCTCCGACATGTGGAACTGAACCACCTTCCACGCGCCGTCGACGAGAACACGGGTCTCCGAGTATCGCCAGACCCCCTCGACGACGATGCCGCCGGGAAGGGTCACGGAGCCTTCAAGATAAGCCACCGAGACCGCTGCGTCGCCGTGGACTGCTGAGTCGAGGTCGTCGAGTTCGACATCGACACCCGCCCCGGCCTGAGCCGCTAAGTTGAGTTGCTGAGCGCTGAAGCCGGTGGAGAGCAGGGATCCGCCGTCGAGGAAAAATCCCCGAGCCGAGGGTAGAAAGTGAGAGAGGAAGTCTTCATACCGCCCCTCGCTCAAGGCCTCGAGCGTGGCTTGCACCGCATCTTCGACTTCGCGCTCCTGCGCATCAAGACCCGGGGTCCAGATCATCAGCGCGGCCGCAAGTGCCCCAATCCAACGCATTTCACCCTCCAGCATCAAGACTATGGTCAAGCGCCACGCGGTGACGCGCATTCGAACAAAAGATAGCTACATGGCGTTTGGGACGAGGTTCCGGGCCGAGACCGCCTATGGCTAGGGTCGCCCTCGCCTTCTGGGCCGGCCGCCTGGCCGCACCGCTCGTTCTGGCGGTGGCAGGGGTCGGGGTGATACTCACCTGGAGGGTCGCCGATCTCTCGCCCAGGGTCGAGCCCGAGTTCTTCTTCGCCGAGGACGATCCCCGAGTGCGGGAGTCGCTGGGAAGATCCGGCCCCAGGGACGGCCTGGGCAGCCAGCCGATAATCGTGCGCGTGGAGGATCTCGGTGGCGACGAAGATGCCTACGAAGACCGGGTCGAAGCGCTCGCGGAAACGCTCGCGGAGCTCGAGAGCGTCACCGCCGCCTACAGCATCGCCGACCAGGACGTCAGGCGGAGCCCGATGTTCGCCGCTCTCCTGCTCACGGACGACCCTGCGGCCACGAACGTGGTCCTCGAAACCCGGAACCCCGATCCCGAGTCGTTCGTGGCGGCCCTCGAGGAGGCGATGGCGGCGTACAGAGGCAACGAACTCGACATCCAGGCCTCGGGCGTGCCGGTGCTGATGGAGCTGATTCGCCGCAACCTGCTTCGGGACCTCATCGTCTTCAGTGCAGCCGCGGCGATCATATTCGGACTCCTGATCACCCTTCTCTATCGCGACTTCGCTATCTCCGTCGGCGCTCTGGTCACCTGCGCACTCTCGGTAAGCGCGACCTTGCTGCTGGTGAACGTCCTCGGGGGAGCGATCGGATTGCTGACCGCCAACATCGTCACCATCACCTTCGTTCTCACGCTCTCCCACGTGGTCTTCATGACGGCGAACTGGCGACGCGCCCGCCGCGAGACCGACGAGGATGCGGACGATGCCCGTCGAAGCGCCCTCGGGCGCGGGATGCGGAGCACCTTCGAGGGTTCGTTTTGGGCGATGGCGACCACGGGCGCGGGCTTCCTTTCGCTCCTGTTCGCCTCGGCCCAGCCGCTTCAGGAGCTCGGTGCCGCCGGGGCGATCGCCGCGGTAACCGCTCTCGCTGTCGCCTACCTCGTCTACCCGGCCTTCCTGGGCAGGTGGGCCGGAGCGGGGCGGACCGACAGGAAGCGGGGTCAGGCAGGAGCCGGCGGCCCGGCCGGGCGGAGGATGGGCCGGCTTCTAGCCGACCGCGTGCTGGCGAGAGGCGGACGGGCATCACGGCTCCTTCTACCCGCGACGGCGGCTGTCACCGTCATCGGTGCGCTCGGACTTCCGAGGCTCGACACCGACCCCGGCCTTCTCGCCTACTTCGACCGCGACGGCCCCATCCGTGCCGGGCTGGAGCAGATCGACCGCGACGGAGGCAGCAGCACTCTCGACTTCACCGTGAGGAGCGGCGACGGCTCCCGGCTCGACAACGACGAATCCTTCGCGCGGCTCGGCGCCCTTCAGGAAGCGTTGGAAGCGGACAGCGTGGTAGGAGTCATCCTCTCGCCGGTGACGCTCGTGGGTCACGCGCGCACCTTTCCGCTGGCCGGCTTCGCTCCTCTCTCCGTCATCATCGATATCTCCCTCGGACCTTTGGCCGGTCGCATCGGCCGGGCCCACTTCAGCGACGACCGCCTGAGCGGCCACTTCAACCTGCGCATGCGGGAGAGCATGGCGGGGGAGGGTCGCGACCGAGTGATGGAACGGGTGCGCCGCTACGCCGCCGAAACAGGCTTCGACGTCACGCGCATGGGCGGCGTCTACCACTTGCAAGCCGAGCTTGGCGGCCTGATACGTGAGAGTCTCGTCAGCGGGATCGCCGCGCTGCTGGCCTTCTTCCTCCTTGTCGGTGCAGCGGTATCTCGCAACCTTCCGACCATGGTGCGCATGTGGGCCTGCCTCGCGGCGGTGCCGGCGATCGTGCTCGGCGGATTCGGCCATCTGGGCATGGCTGTCGACATAATCACCTCGCCCGCAGCCAACGTGGCTCTGGCGATCGGCGTTGACGCCATGATCCACCTGGTGGTGCGCGTGCGCAAGCTCGCTCGCACCGAAGAGCTGCCCTGGCGCGAGGCTCTGATCCAGATCGGTCCTCCGGTGATGGGAGCCACCCTGCTGGTGTGCGTCGGCTTCGGCATCTTCGCGCTCTCGACCTTCCCGCCGACCGCCCGCTTCGGGATTGCGGTCACCTTCGGGACGCTGGTGGCGGCCACGATGGCGCTGGTGGTTCTGCCGAGGTGGGCGGTCGGTTCGCGGCCGGGTGGGAATCTCCGTGGGACAGGGCTCGACGCTGCGACGGCGACGGTCTCGAATGTGCGAGGCACGGTGCCATGAGCGCCGGGGACGGCGGACCGGGAACGCCCCGTCTCTCCCGCGACCTCGGTCTCGCGGCGTTGACCGCGACCGGCGTGTGCGCGATGCTGGGCGCGGGCATCAACATCGTCCCCTTCATGATCCAGCGCAACGTGCCCGGCATCGGACCGCACGTGCCCACCGCCTTCCTGGCGGCCGCGCTGCCGGCGGTTCTGGCGGCGCTCGCCTACGCCGCGCTCTCCTCGGCCATGCCCCGGGCCGGCGGCAGCTACGTATTCGCCAGCCGCGGCCTGAACCCCTACCTGGGGTTCGTCGCCTCCTTCTCGCAGTGGTTCGGCCTATCGGTGGTAATGGGAGTGGTGGCCTACGTGCTCATCCCCTTCGTGCGCGACGTGGCCGCAGAGCTCGGACCCGGGGGTGAGACGGTCGCCGAACTGCTTGAACGCGGTTGGATTCGGGTCGGGCTCGCGCTCGCGTTCCTCTGGGGCTCGGTGGCACTCAACTTGCGCGGACTCAAAATCTACTCCGGCGTGCTGGTACCCATGATGATCGTGATGTTCGTTCTGGGCGGCATCGTCATCGTCGCCGGCTTCTCCTTCGATCATGCGGACTTCGCCGACGCCCTGCTCGCAGCCGAAGGCGTTCCGGTCCCGGCCGGGAGCGCTGCCGGAATCGGAATCGGAGGTTGGCTCGCCGCGACGGCCATCCTTTTCGCGAGCTTCATCGGCTTCGACGCCATCGCCCAGGCCGGGGGCGAGGCCCGCGATCCGGGACGTTCGCTGCCCAGAGCGATCGGCCTGGCGGTCGCCGCAGTCGGGGCCTTCTACCTCCTCTTCACCGCCGCCGTCTATCACGCCGTGCCCTGGCAGTTCATCGCGGAACGCGCTCAGAACACCGACCTGACCGCTCCGGGACTGCTCGGATACCATCTCGATCCCGTCTGGACGGTGCTGATCGTGGCCGGGGCCGCCATCGCCCTCGTCAACGACCTGCCCGCCATGCTGCTCGCGGTCTCCCGGCTGTGCTTCGCCTGGGCGGCCGACGGAGTCTTCCCGGCAGCCGTCGCCAAGGTGAGCTCGGGCGGACGGGCTCCTCACGTCGCCATCGTGCTCTCGGCGGGGGTGGCGTCGCTCAGCGTGATCGGGTGCCATCTCGCCGGCGACTTCTTCCTGGGCGTCGACATTCTCGTCACCTCAATGCTCGTCAACTTCGCGCTCATGTGCGCCACAGCGCTCGTTATCCCTTGTCGAAATCCCAGGCTCGCCCGCGGAATGAAGCTGCTCGGGACGCCGCGGACCCGCTACGCCGCAGCCGGCCTGGGGCTGATTCTGCTCCTGGTCCTGCTCGGCGTCCACACTTGGCGCGACCTGGAGGGCGCTGATCCGTGGTACCTCGGCTCGACCTTGCTCTGGATATGGGTTATGCTCGGAGCGTCGATCATCTACCTCGTCCATCGGCTGACGATGAGGCGGCGGGGCTTCGACCCGGACCGGGTGTTCGCGGAGCTGCCGGAATGAGTTCGCGTGGCTCGGGCGGCTCGGAAGGGAACCCGGGCCGCCGCGTCTCGCTCGCCCCCGATCTCGAGATCTCCCCGATTGTGACCGGACTCTGGCAGATCGCCGATGCGGAACGGGACGGCGAGGCCGGAGGAGAGCGGATCGCCTCCTGGACCCGGGTCCTGGGAGAATACGCCGACCGCGGTCTCACCACCTTCGACATGGCCGATCACTACGGATCCGCCGAACTGATCGCCGGTCGCTTCGAGGCGACGGATCCCGGTCGCGCGCAGTTCCTGACCAAGTGGGTGCCGTCCCCGGGAACGACGGTGCCGGGAGCTGCAAGAGAAGCCGTCGAACGGGCGCTGGAACGGATGGGAGGGCGGATCGACCTCCTTCAATACCACGCCTGGAGCTACGACGACCCGGTCTGGCTCGATCACGTCTTCGACCTCGACGAACTCCGAAACGAGGGACTGATCGGCCATCTCGGCGTCACCAATATGGACGCGATCCACCTGCGCATGCTACTGGCCAGCGGCGTGAAGGTCGCGACCAACCAGGTGTCGCTCTCCCTGCTCGACCGACGCGCCTGCGGCGCTCTGACCGAGCTCTGCCTCGAGAGCGGCGTCGGGCTCCTCGCCCACGGCACTCTGGCGGGCGGACTGCTGACGAGGCGAGCGCTCGATATGAAGGAGGCGCCGGCATCAGAGATGCCCACCTGGTCGCTGATGAAGTACCGCCGGTTCGTGGATGCCGCCGGGGGTTGGAGTCGCTTCAGGAAGGCTCTCGACACACTCGTGGTCGTCGCGGAACGGATTGGTGCCGACCCTGCCCCGGTCGCGATGCGCTGGGCGCTCGATTCACCGGCCGTGGCCGCCGTCATCGTGGGTTCTCGGCTGAGCGCGAGCGACCCCGACAATCGCGGCGTCTTCGACGTGGAGCTCGGAAAGGAAGACCGCCGCGAACTGGATGCGGCTTTCGGCGAGCTCGACCCAATCCCCGGAGACTGCGGCGACGAGTACCGGCGTCCGCCCTTCCTGACCGCCGCCGGCGACCTGAGCCATCACTTCGACCGCCTGCCGAATCCATACGAGGTGCGCAGGGCGGCAGAGCATTTCGAGAACCCCGCCGACATCCCCTCCGGTGCGGGGGGGAAGCGGACGTGCGACCTCGGGCCAGGCGACTCGAACGGCTCGCGCACGACGGACGCGGAACGGCTCTTCGTATCGAGCGGGACCGTCTGGGAGGACATGGCGGGCTACTCACGGGCGATTGGGGAGGGTCGGCGGGTCTGGGTGTCCGGAACGACCGCCACCCATGCGAACCGGCTGATCGGCGGAAACTGCGCGGCCTCTCAGACCCACTTCTGCATCGATAAGATCGCCGGCGCGCTCCGCTCGCTCGGCGCCTCGCTGGAGGACGTCGTCCGCACCCGGCTCTTCGTCGCCGACATGTCGCGCTGGGAGGAGGTGGCCCGGGCGCACGGCCGGCGCTTCGGCAAGATCCGACCGGCCAACACGCTGGTCGGCGCCGAGCTCGTCGGCGAGGGCTACCTCGTGGAGATCGAGGCGGAGGCGGTCGTTCGGTCGACCGAAGCTGAACTGGACGACGCGAAATCGTAGAGGCTTCAACCGGGGCTGGCGCGACCGATCAGAACAAGCCTCCAAGATCCGGTATACTGATGTCGCGGAAAACGACCGAACTACCTACCTGAACCGCCACGGGGGCAGGACCGCACCATGAGAAAAGCTCTTTCCTATCTCGTCGACATCTGCTCGGTAGGACACCACCTCACCCGTCGTACCCAGTCTCTCGCCGTCGCCCTGATCGTCGCGCAGTTCGCGGAGGCTCATGGACAGCTCCTGGTGGACGACGACGCTTGGCAGGTCGGTCCGGAACCTCGCCTCGAAATCGGCACCCCTGTCGACGGCCGCTTCGCACTCTATCGGGTTGCCGGAGCATCCTTCCTGGCAGACGGACGAATCGTCGTGGCGAACGATTTTTCCGAACTTCTGCTCTTCGGTCCGGACGGGGATTTCCAAAGGTCGTTCGGCCGGGAAGGCGACGGTCCGGGCGAATTCAAGCGGATCGGCGCCATTGGTGTCGGCAATAGCGACACGCTGCTGGTGTTCGACCGATTTCACAGCCGCATCTCGGTTTTCGATTCCGACGGAGAGCTGGCTGGAACGACCGCTTTGGATGCTGGAGCACCGGTTGGGGCGAGGATGCAGGCCGGACCTCTCGCCGGCGGTTGGACCGCACAAGGGAGGTTCGTGGCCTCGCGCTCCATCTATGAACTACCTAGACTAGCGGCTAACAGTCCTCGCCAGGTGACGCCGATGGATACGATCTACACGAGCCGCCCTACCGCTGCTGAGTTGTTCTTCTTCGATGCGGCGGGCACGGTCGTGCGAAAGGTGAGCGATTTGATGGGCACGGAGAAAGCACGACTCCTGGAGTGGGAGACGAATGTCAGTTCCATATCGCTTTCCAGCATCCAAGTCGATGTCTCGTTCCTGAAGACTCTTGAGGTGGCGGTAGCTTCCAATGTCGTCGCCTTCGGCAATACGGCGAAATACGAAATCCGCCTCCTGAACTCCGAAGGTCAGGAGGTGGCCACCATTCGCCGTCCCGGCGAGCCGTCCGAGGTCACGGAAACCGATCGTGAGCGTTGGATCGAAGACAGGTTAACGGGAATCGGGGATCCCAAAACCCGCAGGAGCAGACGTTCGCTTCTTGAAACCTTGGAACTTCCCACAACCGTTCCCCAATTTCGGTCGCTGGCCATCCAGGAAGGAGGCAGGATCTGGGTGGAGGAGTTTCGCATACCGGCGGAGGCGAATGGACCTTCGACCTGGCAGGTCTACGACTCGGCCGGAGCGCACCTCGGCGAGGCCGTCCTGCCCGCCGGTTTTCGCCCGTTCTCGATCACCCGGGACGAGGTGATGGGCTTATGGCGGGACGAACTCGACGTCGAGTTCATACGGGTGTACGAGCTGGAGGGCGCGGCCATAGGTTGAAGGGGTCTCCCGGCACCACAAGCGCCGGACCCCCGCCGAAGGTTATCTTGCGACCATCGGACCGGACCCGGGCCCGAACTTGGTAGTACTGCGCCGGCTCTCCGGTTCGACCGGCGAACCTATCTCGAGGCCACCTGAATGACCTTCGACGCGATCTACGTGCTGGCCGTGGTCGCGGCCGCTCTCGTCCTTTTCGCGATGGACCGGATCCGGCTCGACCAGTTGTGCATGTCGGTGCCGGTCGTGCTGCTGCTCGGTGGAGTGCTGACGCCGAAGGAGGCCTTCTCGGGGCTGGCGAGCGAAGCCACGGTGACCGTGGCGGCCATGCTCGTGCTCGGCCTCGGGCTCAAGAAGACCGGCCTCGTCGACGAGATCGGGCATTGGGCGCAAACGGCTCGGCTGGGCGGTCAGCGCACCAGACTCTTCGTGCTCTGCCTGGTCGTGGCGGCGCTCTCGCCGTTCCTCAACAACACGGCTGTGGTCATCGTCTTCATTCCGGTCTTCATCGCGCTCGCGAAGCAGGCCGGCGAGCCGCCCTCCGTCTACCTGATGCCTCTCTCGTTCGTCGCGATCATGGGGGGGACGGTCACGCTGATCGGCACCGCCACCAACCTGATCGTGGTGGGAACCACCTCGGACATGATGGCCGACGCGGCCGCGAGAGGCGAATCGCTCTTCAATGCGGAATACGAGCCGCTGGGCATGTTTTCCATCGCGCCGCTCGGACTCATCTGTCTGGGAGTGGGCATGCTCTACATGTTCACTCTCGGCAGGCGGCTCCTTCCCCGGCGCGAACAACCGCCCGACCTTTCGAGCAAGTACGGCGTGCGTCGCTTCGTCACCGAGCTCTCGGTAACCTCCGATTCCCTCGCCTGCGACAAATCGCTCGCCGACCTCCGCTGGGGAGAACGCTACGGGGTGAACATCGTGGGCATCCAGCGGGACGGTCGCTCCATCGAGGATCCCTCGGGGCCGCAGGTCGTCGAGGCCGGTGACGTGCTCCTCGCGCAGGGCGGCGCCTCGGAGCTTCTCGGTCTCGCAGAGAGGGAGCGTCTGGACAACCCGGGAACGGCCGCCCCGACGGCTGCCGCCCCGGTCCGCGAAGGACAGATGGTCGAGGTCATCGTCGGTCCCGGTTCCGCTCTCGTCGGACGCACCCTGGCCGAACTCTCCTTCGCGCAGAGGTACGACGCCACGGTGCTTGGGGTCCAGCACCAGGGCGCCAGCGTCACCGACGCTCTGGCCACACGCAGGTTCGAGGTCGGCGACATCCTCCTCCTCAAGGGAGAGTCGTTCGCGCTCCAGCGGATGGCCGACGAGCCGGGGCTGATCCCCATGTCGGAGGTGGAATCGGATCAGACCGGACGCCCGGGCGGGAAACTGGCCGGGGCGATAATGCTCGCGGTCGTGGCTGCGGCGGGCTTCGGTCTGGCGCCCATCTCGACCGCCGCGATGGCGGGGGTGGCGCTCATGATCTTCACCCGCTGCGTGCGCGTAACCGAGATCTACGATGAAATGGACTGGCTGGTCGTCTTCGTCATGGCCGGACTGATTCCTCTCGGTCTCGCCATGGAACAGACCGGTGCGGCCGCCTGGATCGCGGGCGGGGTGGTGAACGCGACCTCCGGTCTCGGCGAGGCGGGAATGATCGCCGCCTTCTACGTTCTTACCGCCACGATGACCGCAGTGGTGGCCAACACGGCGACGGCGGTCATGCTGACCCCGGTGGCGATATCGGTCGCCGCGAGCGCAGGCCTCAACCCAAACGCGCTCCTGGTCGCGGTGATGTTCGCGGCGTCGGCCTCCTTCGTCACGCCCTTCGGGTACAAGACGAACGTGATGATCTACTCGCCGGGCGGTTACAGCTTCTCGGACTTCATCAAGGTGGGCGGCCCGCTCAACCTCTTGCTTGCGGCGGTAGCCGCGCTGCTGATTCCATTCTTCTGGCCGAGCCCGTGAACGGTTCCGGCCTTGAATTCGGGCGACGGCGTCTTGACAATCACCAGATCGACGGAAAAACGATGCACAAGCTTCGACCGATGACCGGCAGAACCTTCACCCGCCGCGAATTCGCCGCCACCGCAGCGCTCGGAGCGAGCGGATTCGCTCTCCTGGGTGGCTGCGCCGAGCCGGCTCCCGCCCCGCGACCTCTCCGCATCCTGATTCTGGGGGGGACGGGCTTCGTGGGCCCCAACCAGGTCCGCACGGCGCTCGCGCACGGACACGAGATCACCCTCTTCAATCGCGGCCGGACCAACCCGGAACTCTTCCCGGATCTCGAGACCCTCATCGGCGACCGGAACGACGACCTTTCGGCTCTGGAAGGGGATCGCGAGTGGGACGTGGTGATCGACAACCCGGCCAACCTGCCCAGATGGGTGCGCACCGCGACCGAGGTTCTTGCCGGACGGGTCGGCAAGTACGCCTACGTCTCCTCCACCGGCGTCTACGTTCCCTACCTCACTACCGACATCACCGAGGATGCCCCGACCGACACCATCGAGGATCCCGAGACCGAAGTGGTCGACGGGCGCACGTTCGGAGCTCTCAAGGCTCTGTGCGAGGACGCGACCCGGGAGGCCTTCCCCGAAAACCACCTAGTCTTCCGTCCCACCTACATTGTCGGCCCCGGCGATCCCACCGACCGCTTCACCTACTGGCCGGTCCGCCTTGGCCGCGGCGGCGAGACGCTTGCGCCCGGGGATCCCGCCGACCCGATGCAGCACGTCGACGTCCGCGATCTGTCTGCATTCATGATTGATGCGATCGAGAACGACCTCACCGGCACCCTGAACGTCGTCGGACCGCGTGAGCCTCTGACCATGGGCGGTCTGCTCGAGCGGACTCGGGCGGCCGTCGAATCCGACGCCACGCTCGTCTGGGTCGACGCCGAGTTCCTCAGGGAGCACGGCCACTTCGCGGTGACCTACTGGACCAAGCCCGAGGGGGACTACTTGGGGATGATGCAGGTGAACGGCGACCGCTCGTTCGCGGCCGGCTTCGATCCGCGTCCTTTGGAGGAGACTGCTCGGGACACGCTCGCCTGGTTCTCGCTGGAGGAGCCTAGGGAGCTTCGGTCCGGATTCGCGCCCGAAGAGGAGGCCGAGCTTCTCGCCGCCTTCCCTTCCGCAGGCTAACCCGTCCGCCATGTTCATCAACTGCGACATGGGCGAGAGCTACGGCCCTTGGGAGAAGGGAGCCGACGCGACCGTCATGCCCCTGATCGACTGGGCGAACATCGCCTGCGGCGCGCACGCCGGCGACCCCGACACGATGGCGCGAACCCTGGAGCTCGCGGTGGAGCACCACGTGACTCCCGGTGCGCACCCCGGATATCCGGACAGGCGCAACTTCGGGCGGCTGCGCCTCGACTGGCCGACCGACTCGATGGTGCGCGAGGTTCAGGCGCAGATCGGCGGCCTTGCGGCGGTCGCCAGGGCCGTGGGCGTGCCGATCCGCCACGTCAAGCCTCACGGGGCGCTCTATCTTGCGATGATGCTCGACGACAACCTTCTGGTGGCGTTGGCCGACGGTGTGGCGGCAGTGGACGACTCGCTCGTCTTCGTGCTTCAGGCGACGCCGGACCGGGAGCGACACGCCGAAATGCTCGCCCACACCGGCCTCGCGCTCGCCTTCGAAGCCTTCGCCGACCGCGCCTACGGTCATACCGGGCACCTGGTGCCGCGCTCGGTCGAGGGGGCCCTGCTCACCGACCCTGAGCGGATTGCGTCGCAGGCGCTGGGGCTCGTGGAAGGATGGGTGGAGACGACCGAGGGCGAGCTCGCCGTCGACGCGGACACGACCTGCATCCACGGCGACAACCCCGCGGCGCCGGAGGCTCTCCGGCTGATCAGGGAGAAGCTGCCGGCCGGGTGAGATCCGCCGGATGATCGCGGTCGTGTTCAGGACCCACCGGGCCCCGCAATGAGCATCCGGATCTTCTTCCCGGCTCCGACGAGTGCGCTCATGGTTTTGCCGATTCCCGCCGACAGGGACGGCGTCCTTCGCGTTCTGACGGCGGAACGCGAACTCCTGGAGCTCCCGGGTGTCCGCTCCACCGTGCCCGTCTACAACAAGCTTCTTGTGGAGGGTTCACCGGAGAGCTGGGATGAGAACGAGATGCGCGCCAGGCTCATGCGGGCCGGTGAGAATGCGCTCGCGGGAGTCCCGCCCGAGCCCGAGGTCGAGCCGGTGGAGCTGCCGGTGTGCTACGATCCCGAGCTCGGACCCGATCTGGAGGAGGTCGCGAGGCGGGCCGGGATGACGACGACGGAGGTGATAGAGCTCCACTCGGCCTCGACCTACACCGTGATGGCCACCGGTTTCGCGCCCGGATTCGCATACCTCGGGGAGATCGACGCGAGACTGGCCGCGCCGCGGCGGAGTTCACCCAGAATCCGAGTCCCGCAAGGAACGCTCGGCATCGCCGACCGGCGAACAGGCGTGTATCCCGTCGACGGCCCCGGCGGCTGGCGTCTTCTGGGACGGGTTCCTCCCAGTCTCTTCGCCGACGTCCACCGGAGAGTGCGCCGCTTCTCGCCGGGGGGACTGGTTCGCTTTCGCCCCATATCGCGGAAGGCGTATGAGGAGATGGAGAAGTGCGAGGAGAGAGCGGAAACCGGTGCCGCCTCGGGCGGCGAGACCTCGGACGCCGCCGGGCGGACGGCGGTGAGCGTCGTCGATCAAGCTCCCCATCTGGTGGTCGAGCGAACCGGCCCCCTCGCCACCGTTCAGGATCCGGGCCGGATCGGCGGACGCAGACTCGGTTTTGGGCCGGGCGGAGCGATGGACCAGTCCTCCTGTCTCTGGGCGAACCGCCTTCTCGACAACGCTCCGCACGACGCGCTCATCGAGGTGTCGATCGGAGGCCTCGCGCTCCGCTTCCGGACCGGCATGGTCATAGCGCTCGCCGGCGCCGACCTCTCGACCACGCTCGACGGGGCGCCGGTCGCGCCCTGGCGCACGACGAAAGTCGAGGCGGGACAGCGGCTTCACTTCGGCTACGCCCCCGACGGGATGCGGGCCTACGTCGCCTTTCCGGGCGGGCTCTCCGCCGCACGGGTGTACGGCTCGGCCTCGACGGTCCTCCGAGAAGGCCTGGACGGTCTGCTCGGACATCCGCTCAGACCCGGAGACGAACTCCGCTCTCTCGATCCGGCGCGAAAGCTCCCCCGCCGGAGGCTTCCTGCCGCTGCGGTTCCCGACCATCTGAGGCGGAGCGGAACGGGGGATGCCGTTCAACCGAAGGGGGATGGCGCACGCGCACCGGCGCTCACGCTGCCCTTGGTGACAGGGTTCGAGTGGCACGAATTCGAGGCCTCGGATCGAGCCCGTTTCCTGGCCTCCGATTGGAAGATCGACCCGGCCAGCGGCCGTACCGCGATACGTCTTGCCGGACCCACGCTCGCATCCGGCCCCAAGGTCCTCGATTCCACTCCCGTCGTCGACGGCACGGTTCAGGTGACAGGCGACGGACAACCGCTCGTCTTCATGCGGGATCGTCCCACCGCCGGCGGTTACGCCAAGCTGGGCGCGGTCGTCGCCGACGCCTTGGACGCTCTCGCGCAAGCCCGACCCGGCGCCGTCGCTCGTTTCGTTCTCGCCGACCCGGCGGAAGCGCGGCGGGCGATGGTCGAGAGGGAAGCGTTCTTCGGAATCGGGGCTGGCAGGGATCGGCTTTCTTGAATATTATGATTGTGCGGCATTGGGGGGCGAATCGTGCGGTGATGGGGACGCATCGCCCCTGATCGGTACCACCCAGCTTTCGGCACGACAGCATGAAGCAGGCCTTGGCGTTCATCTTCAGCGTGGGAATCGCGCTGGTCGTATCGGCCGAACGCCGTGCGGAGTCGACCGGCGACGGAGCAACCGGGCAGGTTGCGGTCCTCGTTCCGGCCAGTACGTCCGAGATACCGGGATCGGCGGGCGCATCCGGTGGGCGGGATCCGGCGAGCGCCGACGCCGGCGCCAAGGTCGGCGCACCAGATGCCGACATGGCCGAAACCCGTCCCGCCGCTCGATCCGACGAGCGGACGGGCACCGGCAATCCTCCCACCGAAGACTCCTACCCTGCCGCCTTCTTCCCGCCGGTTGAGCCGGAGATCGATCCGCCGGCGGTCGTGCAGCGCTACTGCACCCGCTGTCACTCCGAAACCAACCCGCGCGGCAGTCTGAGCCTGGTTGCGTTCGACGACGAGAGCGCACTCGCGGAGCCCGAGCGAACCGAGCGGATGATCCGCAAGCTCCGAGCGGGCATGATGCCGCCTCCCGGTGCGCGCAGACCTCGCGGAGACACTCTGACCCAGGTCGCGCTCCAGCTCGAGACCATGCTCGACGGGGCGGCCGAGGGTGCCATCAATCCGGGAACGCGCTCGTTCCAGCGGCTGAACCGCGCCGAATACGAACGGGTCGTCCTCGATCTGCTCGATCTCGAGGTTGACGCCGCCGACTGGCTCCCGCTCGATCAGATGAGCGCCAACTTCGACAATCACGCCGACGCCCAGTCGCTCTCGCCCACCCTGCTTGAAGCCTACCTGAACGCCGCCGGAGACATCAGCCGCATGGCCGTCGGCGATCCGGGAGCGCCTGCGGTGGCCGCGACCTACAAGAATTCCGAATACGTCTCGCAGCATCCGTGGGACCACGTGCCCGGAACCCCCATCGGGACCCGGGGCGGCCTCGCGGCGGATCACGTCTTCCCCGCCGACGCGGATTACGAGTTCGTGCTCACCTTCTCCGGCGGTTCCAACTCGCGCATGGAGGACGTGGACGTCTCCATCGACGGCCGGAGAGTGGCGCTCGTTCCCTTCACCCGGGTCGGCGCCGGAGCCGACGGACGAGGCGCGGACGGACTGGCCACGGAGCCGATCTTCGTGCGCGCCGGGCAGCGCCGTGTGGCCGCAGCCTTCGTGCGCAGAGCCGAGGGACCGTACGAGGACCTGATTCGGCCCCACAACTGGTCGATGGCGGGCGGCGGATCCGGAGGCGCGGGGATCACTACCCTGCCCCACCTTCGCGACCTCTTGATTCGGGGACCGATCAACGCCACCGGCATCTCGGAGACCCCGAGCCGGAAGCGGATCTTCACGTGTCGTCCGACGAGCGCCGAGACCGCGCCGGATTGCGCTCGATCCATCATCGGACGTATCGCCGAGCGAGCCTATCGCCGGCCCCTCCGAACCGGCGAACTGGACGGCCTGCTGCGCTTCTATCGCGACGGCGCGGCCGACGGCTTCGAGACCGGCATTCGCAGTGCGCTGGAAGCGATCCTGGCCTCCCCGCACTTCGTGCTTCGGGTCGAACGCGAACCCGCGGACGCCTCGCCGGGCGAGAGCTACCGCGTCGGACAGCTCGCACTCGCATCCCGACTTTCGTTCTTCCTCTGGGGCACCCTCCCCGACGACGCACTCCGCGACGCCGCCGTACGCGGAGAGCTGGATCGCGCCGGGCTTTCACGCCAGGCGGAGCGCATGCTCGAGGATCCCCGGGCCGAAGCGCTCGCGACCAGGTTCGCCGCCCAATGGCTCAGGCTTCAGGATCTGGAGAAGATCCGCCCCGACCCCAACTTCTATCCCAACTTCGACGAAGGTCTCTCCCTCGACATGCGCAGGGAGACCGAGCTCTTCTTCTCCGACCTGGTTCGGCGCGACGCCTCGGTCCTCGAAGTGCTCAGCGCAGGCCACACCTTCCTGAACGAGCGGCTGGCGGCGCATTACGGCATCCCCGGAGTCTCGGGCGACCGCTTCCGGCGCGTGGAGTATCCCGAGGGGACTCCACGGGTGGGGCTTCTCGGCCACGGCAGCGTACTGGTCCAGACCTCGATGGCCAACCGCACCTCGCCGGTTCTGCGCGGCAAGTGGGTCATGGAGGTTCTGATGGGCGCTCCCCCTCCGCCTCCGCCTCCGGACGTTCCCGATCTCGAAGACACCGAGGCCGCCGTCGACGGCAAGTTCCTGACCACCCGGGAACGCCTGGAAATCCATCGTCGTGACCCGACCTGCAACTCGTGTCACCGCATGATGGACCCGATCGGACTCGCGCTCGACGGCTTCGACGTCACCGGCAAGCTCCGCAGGCTGGAACAGGGACGCCCGGTCGACACCCGCGGCGACTTTTACGACGGCACGCCCATCGCCAACGCCAACGAACTGGCCGCGGTTCTCGCCAAGCGTCCGATCCCGCTGGTCCGCAACTTCGCCGAGAACCTGATGTCGTACGCGCTCGGACGACGCGTGCAGTACTTCGATCAACCGACCATCCGCAAGATCACCGGCGAAGCCGAGGCCGACGGCTACCCGATTCGCTCGCTCATACTCGGCGTCGTCGCCAGCGACGCCTTTCAAATGAAGGTCGCCGGCCCTTCGCGGCAGACCGATACCGAACCCGAGAACGAACGATGAAGCTCATCACCGGAAAAAGCCTTCCCCGCCGGACCTTCCTGAAGGGCGTGGGCGCCACCGTCGCGCTGCCCTTCCTCGACGCGATGATCCCCGCCGGGGGCGCGTTCGCCAGACGGCGACTCAAGGCGCACCCGACCCGCCTCGTCTGCATCGAGGAGGTTCACGGCCTCGCCGGCTGCAACGAGTGGGCCGCCACCCGGCACCTCTTCGCTCCCGAGACCACCGGTAGCGGCTTTGAGATCATCGACGAGAGCGCCCTCGCTCCCCTGCGTCCGTTTCAGGACCACCTGACCGTCGTCAGCAACACCGACGTGCGCATGGCCGAGGCCTTCACTCCTCCCGAGATCGGAGGGGACCACTTCCGCTCCAGCGCCGTCTTCCTGACCCAGTCGCATCCCAAGCAGACCCAGGGATCGGACATCTGGTGCGGAACCTCGATCGACCAGATCTACGCCCAGCACTTCGGCGGCGACTCGCCGATGCCTTCCATGCAGCTCTGCATCGAGAAGCTCGACCAGGCGGGCGGCTGCACCTACAACTACTCCTGCGCCTACACCGACTCGATCTCGTGGGCCTCCCCCAATGAGCCGCTCCCGATGATCCGCGACCCCAGGGTGGCGTTCGACATGCTCTTCGGGAGCGGAGGTTCGCCCGAGGAGCGCGACGCCAGACGGCGGGCCCGCGGCAGCGTTCTCGACTGGATCGCCGAGGAGGCGGCGGCTCTCGGGAAGGAGCTCGGCATGGAGGACCAGAGGCGCATGGACCGCTACCTCCAGCACGTGCGCGAGCTGGAACGGCGCATCCAGCGCATCGAGACTCGCAACTCCAGCGGCGAGGAGCGGGCTCTGCCCGAAGCTCCGGCAGGGGTCCCGGACTCCTTCACCGAGCACATGCAGGCGATGTTCGATCTCCAGATCCTCGCCCTCCAGAGCGACATGACCCGGGTCATTTCCTTCAAGACCGGACGCGACGCGCAGAACCGCGTCTTCCCGGAGAGCGGCTCGGATCGTCCCTTCCACCCCGCGTCGCACCACGGCGGGCGCGAAGAGAACGTGCTTGAATTCAACAAGATCTGTCAGTACCGGGTCGGGCAGCTTCCGTACTTCCTGAACAAGCTCAAGGAGACGATGGAGGAGGACGAGAGCCTGCTCGACCGCACGGCCGTCATCTGGGGATCCCCCATGGCCGACGCCAACCTGCACAATCACCGACGCTGCCCCCTGGTCCTGCTCGGGCGCGGCAACGGCGTGCTCACCGGCGATCGGCACATCAAGGCGCCCGACGGTACGCCCATGGCCAACGCCATGCTCGCGCTGGTTCGCGAGATGGGCCTTCCGATCGACCAGTTCGGGGACTCGACGGGCGAGCTCTCGCTGACTCAGGCGGGAGTCACGGGTTGACGGGGGTGCGGGACTCGATCTCGGCTGGAACGCGGCTGCAGCCGGCCAGGCTGGGCAGCATCTTCGCCGTCTTGGCGGTGGTCGTCGCCGCTCTCGCCGCCACGGGGATCGATACGCCCGTGGCCGATGCGGCCATGCGGGGAGACATCGAGTCGATTCGCCGGCTTCTGGCCGACGGAGCCGACGTCAACGCGGCTCACGGAGACGGCATGAGCGCGCTGCACTGGGCCGCTCGGCACGGCGATCCCGATATGGCCGCCATGCTGCTGGCCGCCGGGACGCGGATCGACGCCGACACCCGGGTGGGCGGCTACACCCCTCTCCACCTCGCGGCGGAAGGCGGCAACGGCGCGGTCGCGCGCCTGCTGGTCGAGGAGGGGGCGGACGTGAGCGCGACCACCACCCCGGGTGGGACCCAGCCCATCCACTTGGCCGCCGGTGCGGGCGATGTCGCCTCCATCGAAGCGCTGCTCGCAGGCGGGGCCGACCCCGATGCCCGGGAGCTCGCCGCCGGACAGACTCCGCTCGTCTTCGCCGCCGCGCACGACCGGGCCGAGGCGATCACGGCCCTGCTCGCCGCCGGCGCCGATCCGGAGCTGAGGACGAACCTGGTCGATCTCGAAGCGCTCCGGGAGCTCGACCGGGAGGCATCTCAGCGCCAGCGGGAAGCGCTCGAGGCTCTGACCGGAGGCGAACGCTCGCCGACCGCCGGTGAGCTCCACGCCGCTGTGCGCGCCGGACGCACGGTCTACGCCGCGGCCGCGAAAGCCGATACCGGCAGTTCCGACGACGAGTCCCAGGCGGCCACCCTCGACAGGCGCGGAGGCCTGACCCCGCTGCTGCACGCGGCCCGCCAGGGCAACACCAGAGCGGCCATCGCCCTTCTCGACGGCGGCGCGGACGTCGACGGGACGAGCGCGAGCGACGACACCTCGCCTCTGCTCATGGCGACCATCAACGGCCAGTTCGATCTGGCCGTGCTGCTGGCCGAGAGAGGCGCGGACCCCAATCTGGAGTCGACGCTGAACGGCGTGCGTCCGCTTTGGGCCGCCGTCAACGCCCGCTGGCAACCGCGCACACGGTATCCGCAGCCCCAGGAGATGGGCCTTCAGAAGGCGACCTATCTCGACCTGGCCGAGGTCTTGCTCGAAGCCGGGGCCGACCCCGACGCCCGCCTCTCCATGCACCCCTGGTACATGGTCTACAGCGGTTGCGGCAATCGGAACTGCGGTCTCGTCGACACCAAGGGCTCGACCGCCTTCTGGCGGGCCGCCTACGCCACCGACGTCGACGCGATGAGGCTGCTCGTCGCCTGGGGAGCGGACCCCGAAATACCGACCGCCGCACCGCCGACCCGCCGCAGGCGCACACCCGACGAGTTCCTGCGCGAGCAGGCCAAGGAACGCCTGCGCACCGACACCACGTTCGCATCGCTGGGCGATTCGGCGAGAGCATCCCTCATGATCTCGGTCCGAGCGGAGCTCCCGGACTCGCTCCAGGCCGTCTTCCCCGAGGAAGCTCTTGCGGCCGACCCGGCCGGACAGCGCGACGAGTTCCTACTCGCCGTCGCCTTCGCCGACTCGCTGCGCGCGCTCGAACGCGATCCTTCCGGTCTACCTCCGGTGCCTGCCGGAGGACCGGGAGTTTTCGCCGTACACGCGGTCAGCGGCGTGGGATACGGCGAAGGATTTGCCGGCAACGCCCATCGCCATGCGCCGGACGGCTGGATGCCGGCCCTGCGTTACCTGGTCGAGGAGCTCGGGGCCGACGTCAACCGCCGCGATCACAACGGCTACAACGCCGTCCACCACGCTGCGGCCAGAGGTGACAACGAGATGATCCTCTACCTGCTCGCGGGCGGCGCCGACCTCATGGCGGTGAGCAGACGCGGACAGACCACGGTGGACATGGCGAACGGGCCCGTTCAGCGGGTATCGCCCCACCCGGTCACGGTCGCCCTGCTCGAGGCCCTCGGAGCGAAGAACAACCACCGCTGCGTGACGTGCTGAGCTCCGCCGCAAACCCGTCACCTCCCCGCCTCCCGCCTGAACCCTTGGTAGACCTCGCGCGCCTCGTCGAATTGACCGAAGACGTGCGCCTTCTCGGCGTCCGACCTCCAACCCGGCCAGATCTCGGCCATCGCCTGCAACCGGTCTATCCACTCCAGCGAGTATTCCGCCGCCTCCACCGAACGGACCGGCTCGTCGTCCACTATCACCCAGACCGGGTTGGTGACGGCCTGCGCGTAGTTGATGTCGAGCGGGTAGCGGTCCGCCGGCTCTCCCGCCACGCGCACGTGATACCAGCCTGAGCCGGGCGGCGTCATTCGACCGCTCCACGCAAGCCGCCGGGAATCTTCTTCGGGCACGACCTCCTCCACCACCTCGCCGTTGAAGACGATCTCGGCGCGGACGAGCGGGGTTATGGAGCTCACCTCCAGGCTCAGCGAGACCTCTTCACCGCCCCGGAGATCTACAGTCTCGCCGGAGATCCGGCCCTCCACCGTGAAGTCGACGAGCGGTCCGCTGGTGGCGAAAGCATGGCCCGCCCGCATGGCGTCGAACCATCCCGCCACGGAGAGTTCGCCGTTCGCCGTCTTCACATAGGTGCGATACGACCCAACCGTCAACGACGTGTGCAGATCGCTGATCGCGTCTTCACCGCCGACCAGAGTCACTCGCAGTCCGTTGTTCCACGCTGCGTATACCGGCGGAAAGCCGTCCTGGGCCTGCGACCACTCGATGGCGTCGATGACGCCCAGCGCCGCATCCACCATGAAACCCTTCGCCCCGCCCAGGCCGGTTTCCAGCGGATCGCCCCGAAAGAACGAATGCACATACCCGGTCCACGCTCCCTGCTCTCTGGCCTTCCTGAACATGTCGGTGTTGGAAGGATAGATCGACTCGATCGCCGTGCCCTCGTAACCTGTCGCGTAGGGCGAGATGAGGTGATCCCGCATCCCGAACATGAAGACGTGTCCGTAGAAAGGTGGGCGATACTCCTGACCCACCACCAACGGTAGATCGGGCTCGGAGAGCGGGTGCGCGCCTCCTCCCGGTACGAAGAACCGGTGATCGAGCACCCGGTTGTCCTTGTTGGCGATCTGATTCAGAACGATGTCCTGGTCCTCCGCCCGAGACATCGTCATCATGTTCTCAAGGGTGTTGAAGAAGTTGCCTCCGTAGTTCATGTGCAGATGGGTCGAGCCGTTGTACCAGCCCCTGGCCGTCAAATCGGCTATGCGTTCCAACTCCATCTCGGCCTCCCCCTCCGCTTCCGGCGAAACCGCGACGGTGACCGGCATGTGCTCGAATCCCTTGCTCGCGGTGATGACCGTCTCGCCTAGAGGAAGATCCATCGCGAATTCCCCCTCCGTGTGGAAGTGCCAGGTTCCGCCCCGCTGGCCGATGCGGGCGTAGGCGTCCGAGGGAGCGTAGAAGCGCCCGTCGCTCGCGGTGAGGTGGATTCGGGCCGGGGTCGGTCCGCCTTCAGGACCCAGCACGCGCACGCTCAGACGTTCCGTCGGCCGCGCCCAGCCGAGTTCGGCGATCTCGACATCGACGACCCTGCCCCCGTAGGTGTCCAGCAGCTTCAGCTGCGGAAGGCCGTCGCGGTTGTCGATGTAGGCGATGCGCTCGCCGTCGGGTGAGAAGCGCGGGTGGAACGCGTCGTGCCTGTAGAAGGTCAGCTTGTACGGTTCGCCGCCTTCGGTGGTGGGCTGCACGTAGAGATTGTTGAACTCGTCGGCCGAGCCGCGAGTGGACGAGAATACGAACCTGCGGCCGTCGGGTGAGACGTCCGGACGGGTGCGGTAGAGCGTCTGTTCCCGAAGAACCGTTCTTCGTTCGGCGAAACCGCCCGCGCGTGCCGGCACTCGGAAGACGTTGCCGCTCCCGAGAGCGATGTCGCGATTGGAGACCAGGAGCAGTTCGTCACCGTCAGGGAGCCAGGCCGGCTGGGTGTGGAAGTCCCACCGCGAGAAGTAGAGACGGTTTCGACCGAAGTCGTTGTCGGTCGTGACCGCCTCCGGTTCGCCCGCAAACCCACCGTCCTCGACGCCTCCGACATAGACGTTGAAGTAGCCGCTCGGAGCCGTGGAGACGAATGCGATGCGGGTGCCGTCCGGAGAAAAGCGGGGATCGGCGTGGACTTCGGTACCGGCGGTCAGGGCGCTCCACGCTTCGGTTTCCAGGTCGAGCAGACCGAGATTGACGGAACGTCCGTGGTCGTCGGCGGTGAAGACGAGCCAGCGTCCGTCGGGCGAATAGTCGGGCGAGGAGTAGTAGGCGGGTCCGTGGACGATCTCGCGGGCGCGGCCGTCGGCAAGGTCGATCTCCCAGATCGAGCCCATCATCGAGACGGCCACGCGTTCGCCGTCCGGGTGCCAGGCGGGATACCAGGGGGTCGAGGACGGCGCCGGCGGTATGTAGTAGTTGTGCATGTAATTGCCGCCCGCGCGCGCCGACGGGTAGCCGCCGAAGGTCTCGCCGTGGCTGCGGTAGGCCGGGACGACGCCCGCGAAGTCCCCGTCGGACGGGCCGCTCTCCGAGCATGCTGCGAGGGCGAGGACAAAGGACGCGACGACGGCGGGGGCAAGCGGCGCTCTGAACACGGACGGACTCCTGGTCCCAGAGGTGCGTCGGAAGCCCGGCCGAAGCAGACCGGCAGTTGACCGGGCTCGGAATTCGCTGATTCTAGAACCGCGTCCGGCGTCGTGCCAGTGGACCGCGGTCCCTCGCCTTTCGCCTGGTCCCGCGATCGAATCCCCGCTCCGGGGCGATGCCGGCGGTGCGCTATTCGTAGCTCCAGCGTCCGACGGAGCCACCTGAACCAGCTAAGGGTATTCGACCTCCGCTTGGAAGGATCTTGCCAATCGTCATCGGCTTGTGGTAACATCGTTGATGAGCCGACCACCCGAGAACGAACGAGCTACCTGCCACAGACCACATGCGAGAACTTGAGGATCTCGACCGGGGTCTCCAGGAAGTGATCGTCATGCGTCTCGAAGAGCGAACGCCCGCGCTCGGCATCGATCACGTCACCTTCCGGACCGTCGCCCCGGATTAGATTCGGGTGCCGCCGATCCCTCTCCGCAGACCGCGACAGTCGGCGTTCGGCCAACGCCTGATGAGCTCGTCCATCCTGTGCGTCGCCGCGGCCGCCGCCTGCGCCGGCCCCGAACCTCGCGCGCGCATCTCGGAGGAGACTCGAGTCCTCGACACGTATCCGTTCTCGGATCCGAATCCCGTCCCGGTGCTTGCCACCGACCGCCGGCTGTACCCCTACCACACGTTCGAGGGCTACGCCGCGACGTCGGAGCCCCGGGAGTGGAAGGTCGTGAAAATGGAGAACGACCTCATTGAGGTCTTCGTCCTTCCGGAGGTGGGCGGCAAGGTGTGGGGGGCCGTCGTGAAGGCGACCGGCCACGAGTTCATCTATCGGAACGAGGTGATGAAGTTCCGGGATATCGCGCTGCGCGGTCCGTGGACCTCGGGCGGGATCGAGTTCAACTTCGGCGTCATCGGACACACGCCGGCCACCGCCACCCCCGTCGACTACCTGACAAGAGAGAACGCGGATGGGAGCGTGAGCGCGATCGTCGGCGCCATGGACCTCCCGTCGCGGACGCCGTGGCGCGTCGAGATCCGCCTTCCGGCGGACCGGGCGGCCTTCGAGACGCGCGTCCTTTGGCACAACCCGACCCCGCTGGAGCAGCCCTACTACAACTGGATGACGGCTGCGGCCTTCGCCCGGGACGATCTGGAACTCTTCGTGCCGGGCAACGCCTATCTGGAGCACTCCGGGCGCGCGCGCCCGTGGCCCGAGGACGAGCAGGGACGCTTCCTTCCCCTCTACCGCAACAACGCGTTCGGGGGACACAAGTCCTACCACGTCGTGGGCGCGTTGAACGACTTCTTCGGCGGCTACTACCACGACGACGGCTACGGCTGGGGGCACTGGGCCCGCCACGAGGAGATGCCCGGGCGCAAGATGTGGCTGTGGGCGCTCTCCCGGGCGGGCGGCATCTGGGAGGAGCTGCTCACGGACACGGACGGACAGTACGTGGAGTTCCAGGCGGGGCGGCTGCACGTGCAGTATTCGCCGGGAACGGATCGCAACCCCATATCGCAGGGCGGGTTCGATCCCCTCTCGGCCAGCCGCTGGACGGAAACCTGGTTCCCGCTGGAAGGGACGGGCGGCCTCACCGACGCTTCTCCCCACGGTGCCATGCATGTTGAACGGGAAGGCGGTCGACTGCGGGTTGTGGTACAGGCGTTCGGGACTGCGGCCGACACCGTGATGGCGTGGTCCGGCGGCGAGCGGGTCGCTACGCGGCCGGTGGCGCTGGAAGCGCTCGAACCGGTGACCGTCGATTTCGACGTCGCACCCGAGCGTCCTTGGCGGGTCGCGCTCCCCGGACTCGGGCTGGAAGGCTGCTCGAACACGGACCCCGGTCTTGATGGCGTGTGCGGGTTCGGCGGGGAGCCATCGGTGTCCCGGCCGTTCGCGATCGATCCGGAGGCGTGGGACGCCCTCCCGGAGACGGACCGCCTCGTGTTCGAGGCACGGGAGCTGGCGCGGGGCCGCCGCTACGCGGAAGCGCGGACGCTCTACGAACGGGCGCTGGCGGCCGAACCGTGGAACCGGGAGGCCCTGCTGGGCTTGGGCGGGCTGGCGCTCAGGTCGGCCCGCTACGAAGAGGGCGTCGCCCACGCGCGGCGCGCACTCCAGCTCGACACCTACGATCCGGAGGCCAACTTTCTCGCCGGCAACTTGTATTCGGCCTTGCGGCGGCGCACCGACGCGTTCGACTCGTTCGGCTGGGCCGCTCGGTCGGTGGCCTTCCGGGCTGCGGCGCGCATCCGGATGGCGGAGCTGGCGTTCGAAGACGGGGCTCCGGCCGAGGCCCGCCGCCACGCCGGGCTGGCGCTCGACCACGACGCGGGGAGCATCCCGGCCCGCGAGGCGCTTGCGGTCACGGCGCGCCTGGCCGGGGACGAGACGGGCTGGGCGCGGGTCCTGGCGGAAGTGCTCGAACTCGACCCGCTGAACCATTTCGTGCTCGCCGAGCGGTACCTGGCGGCACGGTCCGTAGGCTCTGCGGGCGAGGAGGACACGGGTGAAGACACCCCCGCCGGAGAAGCAGCGGAGCGTCTCGTCGCGTCAATGCGGAGCGAGTTTCCGGGGCAGACGCTGCTGGAACTGGCCATCGGCTATGCCAACCGGGGGCGGACCGGCGATGCCGCCCGCCTGCTGGAACTGGCGGACGACGTGGGCGGCGGCCCCGTGGCCTCGGCGTGGCTCGCCTTCCTGGCGGATGACGCGGACGCCCTGGGGACGGAGGCCGATCCCCACCTCGCCTTCCCCTACCGCCCCGAGACCCTGCCGGTCCTGCGCTGGGCCTCCGGCGAACACGTACACTGGAGTTGGCGCTATCTGCTCGGCCTCAACCTGTGGGCGCTCGACCGCGACGCCGAGGCGGCCCAAGTGTTCGCTACCCTCGGCGACGAGCCCGACTACGGACCCGCCTACGCGGCGCGGGCGCACCTCGCGGAGGCGATGGGCGGCGACCCGGGGCCCGATTTCCGGCGCGCCGTCGCGGTGGACCCCGACAGCCGTCTCCTCCGCGTATCGCTTCTCCGGCACCTGCAGGGAGCGGGACGATGGGAAGAGGCGCTCGAGGTGTCGGACCGAGGCCGGGAACTCTTCCCGGACGACTTCAACCTCGTTCTCCTCCACGTGCGGGGGCTTATCCAAGCGGATGCCCACCGCGAGGCTGTCCGGATCCTCGAGAACACCCAAGTCCTTCCCTCGGAGAACTCCGGCGAGGCCCACCGCCTGTACGAGTTCGCGCATGTCGGCGCCGCCATGGACGAACTCGACGCCGGGAACCGCACCGCCGCGCGCGCTCACCTGGAGACCGCCCTGCTGTGGCCGGAATCGCTCGGACAGGGCCGCCCGTTCGATCCCGACGAGCGGCTCGTGCGGTTCCTGCTCGGAGTTGTGGGCGGCACCGGGGAGGGGGCCGCGTCGGGGACCGCCGAGGCCGACACCATCGCCGCGCTGCGCGTCCGAGTCGACTCGCTCACCGACGCGGCGTCCCCGACCGCGGTCATCGAGCGGGCGCTCCTGCGCCGGGTCCTCGCCGCGGCCGCTGGCCTCGAACGCTAGCCCGGCGGGCGGCGGCAACACCGCGGGACGAGATCGAGTCGTCCTGTTTTCGCGGTGACCTTTCCATATACACGACGACCTCGCCGCCTGGGCGGGGTTCGTTGGCATCGGTCATGGGGTCGGCTCCGCTCTCGGTTTTCGCGGTTGGCATCGTGTCACCCCCGTTCCTCGCGGTCATTCGCCCCGGTCCGCTCGAAGCCCTGCGGCGCCCCCGGCGTACCGTCTCCCGGCCACCGCTCACCCTGTGATCCGGTCGCAACTTCCCCCGCATGCCCTTCTCCCGGTTGCGTCCCGCTCGACGGCTCGCCAAGTTTACGGAAGCTTCCACTCCCACACCGTCCCGCCATGCCCGACACTATCCGCGCTCTTCGCTTCACGCTCATCCGCGCCACGCTTGCGGTTCTTCTCGCCGCCGTCGCGGCTCCCGTCGCGCTCCATGCCCAGGACGCCGACGTCCAAGACGCGACCGACGGCCCCCAGGCGGTGCTCGCGGCGAAGGACTGGGTCGCGCCCCCCGACGTGATCGCCGACGCCGTGCTCGCTCCGCGTCACCTGAACGTGACCCTCTCCAACATCTCGCCCGACAAGACGCGCTTCCTGGTCCAGCTGTCCGACGGTCCGGTGACCATGGACCGTTTCTCGCTCCCGTTCGACGAGCTCGGCGGCCAGTTCTTCGACTTCCGTGCGAATCGCAACCGCAACCTCACGATTCGGAATTCGGTCGGGATCAGACTCATAGCCGCGGACGACGGCTCGACGACCGAGGTGGAAGTTCCGAACGGCGCGCGGGTCTCGAACGCAAGCTGGTCTCCGGACGGCTCGCAGGTGGCCTTCTTCGTGCACGAGCCGGACGCGACCCACATTCACGTCGCCGACGCCGAAAGCGGCGACTCTCGGCGCGTCACCCGGACTCCGGTGCTCGCGACCTTCGTGACCTCCTTCGAGTGGACCGGCTCGGGCGGCGAGATCGCGACCGTTCTCATCCCGGAGGACCGTTCGCCACGCCCCCTGGCCCCGCAGGTGCCCGCCGGACCACAGGTAAAGCAGACCGAGGAGGGCGACAACGTGCTGCGCACCTACGCTTCGCTCATGGCGACGCCGCACGACGAGCAGCTCCTCGAATGGCACGTCACCGGCCAGCTTGCGGTGATAGACGTCGAGAGCCGGACCGCGACGACCGTCGGCGAACCGGCGATGATCCGCTCCTTCGACTTCTCGCCCGACGGGAGGCACGCCAGGGTGACGACCATGCGGCGTCCGTTCAGCTACATCGTTCCGGTCACGTCGTTCGGACGAGTGGAAGAGGTGTGGGACCGCAACGGCGCCGTACTTGTCGAACTGGACGTCACCGAGCTGAACACCGGGCTCAGGGGCGCGCCCGCCGCGCCCGGAGTGGCCGGCGAAGAGGAAGAGCCCGACCGTCGCCAGCTTGCGTGGCGGGCGGACGGGGCCGGCCTGACCTTCCTGCAAATGGAGCCCGCTCCCGACGAGGAAGACGACGCGGACGACACGGCCGCCGACACCGAGGACGACGAGGAGGACTCGGGTCCGAACCGCCGAATGGATCGGGTCATGCTCTGGAGCCCTCCCTTCGACGACGCGAGCATGAGCACGGTCTTCGAGTCCAGCAACCGGATCTCCAGCCATCGCTTCTCTCCCGACCACGACTGGCTCTTCCTCACCCAGCGTCCCGGCGGTGGCGGCGGCGGCTTCGGAGGTGGAGCCGCCCGAGGCGGCAAGGTGCGCGAATACGCGGTCGATCTGGCCGACCCGGACACCGAACACACCCTCGTCGAATACGATTCCGACGACTTCTACGCCAACCCGGGCTCGCTCGTCATGGAGACGGGAAGAGTCGCGGCTTTCGCCAGATTCGGCGGCGGCGGCGGCTCGGCCAACGTCCTGCTCTCCTCGGACGGCGGCTCGGTCTTCTTCGCCGGCACCCAGTACCACGAAGATCCGCTGGAGGAGGGACCGAAGGCCTTCCTCGACCGCGTGGTCATCGCCACCGGCGACAAGGAGCGCATCTACGAAGGAAGCAACGAGGACGTGTCCGAGCGGCTGAGCGTGGTGCTCGACGCCGACATGCCGACCATGATCGTCAACCGTTCATCGCCCACCGAGATCGGGCAGTCTTTCCTGGTCGGAGCGGACGGGGATGCGGTCCGGCTCACGAACAACGTCGATTACACGCCCGACGTCACCATGGCGCCCCGCGAACGTTTCACGGTAGAGAGGCCAGATGGATTCCGCTTCCTGGTCAACGTCACCCTGCCCCCGGATTACCGCGAGGGCGAGCGCAGACCCGCCATGTTCTGGTTCTATCCTCGCGAGTACGAGGATCAGGAGAGCTACGACGAGCGCGGACGCACCTTCGACAAGAACAGCTTCCCGGGCTTCGGGACCCGTTCGATGGAGTACCTGGTGCGGCTGGGATACGTCGTGGTCGAGCCCGACGCTCCCATCGTGGGAGAGGCGGGTCGGATGAACAACAACTACGAGCACGACCTGCGCAACAACCTCGCCGCAGTGATCGACGAGTTGGACCGGCGCGGCTATATCGACAGGCAGCGCCTGGGGCTCGGCGGCCACTCCTACGGCGCCTTCGGCACCGTCAACGCCATGGTGCATACGCCCTTCTTCAAGGCCGGGATCGCAGGGGACGGCAACTACAACCGCACCTTCACCCCCTTGGGCTTTCAGAGCGAACGCAGACATTTCTGGGATGCGCGCGAGGTCTACCTCGGCATGTCGCCTTTCGTCTACGCGAACAACCTGACCGGCGCCCTGCTCATGTACCACGGCCTGAACGACCAGAACGTGGGCACGGCTCCCGACCACTCGCCGAGGCTCTTCCACGCTCTCAACGGTCTGGGCAAGGACGCCGCGATGTACCTCTACCCGTTCGAGGGCCACGGACCAGCCACCCGCGAGACCATTCTCGATCTCTGGGCGCGCTGGACCGCCTGGCTCGATGTGCACCTCGGGGAGCCTACGCAGCCGATCACCTGACCGGAGCGCCACACACGTTCGACTCCGCTTGGCGAGCCCGTCCGACGCGACGCGCCCGGAACGATCAAACGCTGCGCGCGTATGAACAGGAAAGATCCCACGTGTCGAACAACGTTTCCCGGGAGGATGTGAAATGAGAAGGTTCAGACAGCGAATCGAAGACCAGCGCACCCTCGCGGTTGTCGGGGCTTCCGCCCTGGGAGGGATCGTGATGCTCGTGGCGATCCCGACGCTGATCATGGGGTTCGCGGAGGGCGAGGCGGACTACGTGCAGTTGGTCGAGCTGCGGCCCGAGCCCGATGCTCTCGAGATCGAACCTCTCGCAATCGCCGAGGCCCGCGAGATCGCAATCGCCGAGGCCCGCGAGATGATCGACCGAAAGAACGTCGGCTCGGTGAGTATGGCGTTCGCCGAGGACGGTTCAACCATTACGGTATCCGGTACGGTATCCGGTCCGTCTCATCGAGCACGGGTGACGCGCGAGTTTCTGGTCAAGGACCTGACGGAGATCCTCGCCGCCGAGTCCGTCGAAGTCACCGTCGACTCCGAGACGGGTTCCCTGTCATTCGACCTTGGGGACAGAAAGAAGGTCATCGTGTACAGGCCGCAAGCCGAAGGCAACAGGTAGCTTGCGGAGCCGACCGCTCGCCTCCGCTTGGACGGGCTGTCTTCTCCTACTCGTATCCGCCGACGCGTCAGCCCTTCAGGAAGGCGGCCCGTCCCTTGAGCTCGATGACTCCCAAACCGCCGCGATAGACTCGATCTTCTCGCGCTGGGACAACACCTCGGGCGCGGGCTGTGCGGTCGGTGTCGGCACCATCGGAATCGGCAGCGGTCCGCTAAGCGTCTTCGAGCGCGCCTACGGCATGGCGAATCTGGAATACGCCATCGCCAACACCCCCTCCACCGTCTTCGAGGGCGGATCGGTATCCAAGCAGTTCACAGCAGCGGCCATCGTGCTGCTCGCTCTCGAGGGAGAGCTCTCGCTGGACGGCGACGTGCGCGATCACGTGCCCGAGCTCCCGGACTACGGCGAGACCGTCACCATCCGTCACCTCCTCACACACACCAGCGGGCTGCGCGACTGGGGGTCGGTCGCGGCGATCTCGGGCTGGGGTCGGGAGCGGCGCAGCCACGATCACGACTGGGCGCTCGACATCATGTCCCGCCAGACCGCCCTCAATTTCTCGCCGGGGACCCAGTACTCCTACTCGAACTCCGGCTACAACCTGGCTGCCGTCATCGTCGCCCGCGTTTCGGGTCGGTCGTTCGCCGATTTCTCCCGAGAGAGGATCTTCGAGCCCCTCGGCCTCGGCAGCACCCAGTGGCGGGACGACTATCGGAGGCCGGTTCCCGGAAGAAGCACGGGCTACAGGCCCGCCGGCGGCGGGTGGCTCATCAACCATCCCATCGAGCATGTGCACGGCAACGGCGGCATCCTCACCACGGTCGGCGATCTCATCGCCTGGACCCACGCGCTCGCAACTGGGGAAGGGCTGGGCGGAGCACCCTTCGTCGAGGCCATGCACGAGCGCGGGACTCTGACGGACGGCTCGCGGATCCCCTACGCCAGCGGGATCGTGCACGGCGAGCTGGGCGGCGCGGCTTCCGTGACCCACACGGGTTCCACGGCCGGTTACCGAGCCTTCCTCGGTCGCTATCCCGACCACGACCTGACCGTGGCCATGCTCTGCAACGCCGCCAACGCTCCCACCGGAGGAACCGGCAGCGCGGTGGCGAGAGTCGTTCTGGGCGGGACCGCGGCGAACGCGCAGCGGGCGACGGCGATCGACATGAGCCAGGAATCTCTCGCCGAATACTCGGGACTCTACCGCAACCCGAACACCGGCACGCCCAAGAGGCTGAGGGTATCGGCCGGCGTCCTGCGGGAAGGGCCCGTGGAGCTGGTTCCGGTCGCGGAAGGACGGTTCAGCGTGGGAGGCGGGGCGCGCCACTACGTCTTCATGCCTGCGGATTCCGGCAGACCGACCCTCGTGGTCGACTCCTGGGAGTATACCGACGAGCGGTTCGAGCCGGTCGATGAGTGGCTTCCGAGCGCCGAAGAGCTGGCCGGATTCGCCGGCGTCCACGAAAGCGACGAGGCCGAGACGGTCTTCACGTTCTCGGTCGAGGACGGACGACTCGTTCTCACGCGACGACCCGGCAACGTAACGGCGCTCAATCCGGTCTATGAGGACGCCTTCCAAATGCCCGGGGGGACGCTGCGCTTTCGTCGGGACGCGGACGGCGAGGTCTCGGGTCTCCGTCTGAGCGTCAGCCGCGTCTTCGACATGCGCTTCGAGAGGCGGTAGCGACTGCGATCATCGAGTGCGAGACGGGCGACGAGCTGCTCGCGCAGGTAAGGGAAGTGTCGTAAGTTTTCGTGGGCCCAATATCCCGAGGCCGAGGCGCAGCCGCGGTCTCCGGCGGCGACTGCGGCATCTTATCCGCCGAACGCATCCTCGGCCCCTGACCCGATCAACATCGACCTCACCATGATGAACCAAGCCCCCAGCCCCTTCCCGGCCCTCGCCGCCCTCGTGTTCTTCGCCGCCGCCTGCGCATCCGACGCCGACGAGGGGGAGCCGATGGGCGACGTCGTGGAGGAATCGGCGCCTGCCACCGTGACCATCACCTCGCCCGCCGAGGGCGACACGGTCGATCCCGGACCGTTGACGGTTACCATGACCGTCACCGGCGTCTCGATCGTTCCGGCCGGCGACACCACCTCGGGAACCGGCCATCACCATCTCTATCTCGACGCCGATGTCGATGACGTCACCGTGCCGGTGCCCACCGTGCCGGGAAGCATCGTCCACATGGGCGACGCCAGCTCGCAGTTCACCTTCGAGGAGGTCGGCCCGGGCGAGCACAGGCTGATCGCCATAGTCGCCGACGGTGTCCACGTCCCGCTCCGGCCGCTGGTGGTGGACACGGTGCATTTCGTGGTCACGAACGCCGTCGACGTTCAAATCGCTCCCTTCGGGGTCGACTCGGTTGTGAGGTGATCGCCCACGGTCGTCGCTTGCGCTTCCAGCGATCATATCCTATCGTTGCTTGGGGCGTTCAGGGCTGAACTCAGCACTAACCAGCCCCGCAGGTGTCTCTCCTGAAACGCCTTTAATTACAGCCTCGGGCCTTGACCGTACATGAAAAGATACCTCCCGCTCGCCTTGGCGCTGGGGATTTTCCTGGTTCTCCTCGGGCAGTCGAGCCACCTCGGTAGCGGCGCGAGCCTGCGAGACTCTCTCGATCCGACCGTGGTGGCGGCCACCCCGGACGGTGCGCCGCAGACCGGGGCAGTCGTCCGCGGCGTGTCCGACGAGCCGGGCCTCGGTCCGCAGGGTTCGGCCGGCGTCGTGACGACGCCCGCTGAAGCCGTTCCGACCGGGTCGTCGTCCCCGGCGGCGCATTTCTCGACGCCGCCTTCCGTCGACGAGGCTCTGAACGAGGTCGTTCGGTCGTACTGCGTTCGCTGCCACAGCGATCGAAGGCTTCTCGGCAACATGTCGCTCGAGGAGTTCGACGTCGCGCGCCCCGAACTCGCCGGCGAGCTGGCTGAGAAGATGATCCACAAGCTCCGTGCCGGAATGATGCCCCCGCGGAGTGCGCGCCAGCCGAGCGAAGACACCCTGGTCCTGCTCGCCGACCAACTCGAGAACACCCTCGACGCGATCGCCCGCAGCAACCCCAACCCGGGACGTCGGACCTTCCAACGTCTGGTTCGCGCCGAGTACGAAGCTGCGGTGAACGAGCTCTTCGGACTCGATATCGACGCCTCCGCCTTCCTCCCCACCGAGACCCTCTCGGAGAACTTCGACAACATCGCCGACATGCAGTTGCTCTCGGCGACGCTGATGGAGGGCTACCTGAGGGCGGCGGCCTTCGTGGCCAGGGCGGCGGTCGGAGACCCGGACGCCACCCCGGCCTCGTCGGTCTACAAGGTGGCGAAAACCCTCTCCCAGGTCGGCCACGTCGAAGGCGCGCCGCTCGGCACCAGAGGCGGCACCTCGGTCGTGCACAACTTCCCCGCCGACGGCGACTACGTATTCGAGCTCGACCTGCATCCCGAGCCCACGGGCAATCTCTACGGCCTGACCGCCGGCGACGGCGAACAGCTCGAGGTCTCGATCAACGGCGAACGGGTCGCCCTCTTCGATCTCGATCGCTGGATGTCCGAAGCCGATCCCACCGGTCTGCGCCTGGAGACCCCGCCGATTCACGTGCGCGCCGGTCCCCATAGGGTGTCGGCGGCGTTCGTGCAGCGCTTCGAAGGGCCGGTCGTCGATCTTCTGACGCCGGTCGACTACACCCTCGCGGACTCGCAGATCGGCACCGCCTACGGCATCACCACCGTTCCGCACCTCCGCGACCTCACCATCTCCGGTCCTTTCCGGGTCACGGGCGTCTCGGAGACGCCGGCCCGCCGTCGCATCTTCACCTGTCGCCCCACCTCGCTGGAGGAGGAGCGTCCCTGCGCCGAACGCATAATCGGGAACCTGGCCCGTCGCGCCTACCGCAGACCTCTGGAAGACGGGGAGACGTCCGCTCTGATGGTCTTCTACGATCAGGGCCGGGAGGAAGGCGGTTTCGAGGTCGGCGTTCGCACCGCCCTCCAGGCGATTCTGGCTTCGCCCCACTTCACTTTCCGCATCGAAGAGGTGCCTGCGGGAGTGGCTCCCGGCGAAAAGTACCCGATCGCACCTTACGACATCGCGTCCCGACTCTCGTTCTTCCTCTGGGGTTCGCCTCCCGACGACGTGCTCATCGACGCGGCCGCGAGAGGGAAGCTTTCGGAACCCGACGAACTCGAGGCGCAGGCTCGGCGCATGCTGGCCGACCCCAGGGCCGAAGCGCTGGCCACACGCTTCGCGGCTCAGTGGTTCCGGCTCCAGGACCTTGAGAAGATCCACCCCGACGCCCAGCTCTACCCGTACTACGATCACACCCTCGCGGAGGCGATGGAGCGCGAGACCGAGCTCCTCTTCCACCACATCGTGACCGAGGACCGGAGCATATTCGACGTGATCACGGCGGACTACACCTTCGTGAACGAGCGGCTCGCCGATCACTACGGCTTCCCCGATGTCGTCGGATCGCACTTCCGCCGGGTGCCGGTCGAAGACCCGAACCGACACGGCGTCACGGGTCACGGCTCGGTGCTCATGATGACCTCGCACGCGGACCGAACCTCGCCCGTCCTGCGTGGCAAGTGGGTGCTGGAGGTCCTCCTCGGGAGCCCGCCTCCGCCGCCTCCGCCCGACGTTCCCGCATTCGAGGAGACCGACGCCGCCACCGACGGTCAGGAGCTCTCCACCCGGCTGCGCATGGAGCAGCACCGCGCCAACCCGTCGTGCACGTCGTGCCACAACGTCATCGACCCCATCGGACTCGCCCTCGACAACTTCGACGTGACCGGAGCCTGGCGCATCAAGGAGCACGGAATGCCGATCGACGCGACCGGCATGCTCTACGACGGGACTCCCCTCGCCTCGCCCGTCGATCTGCGGAACGCGATCCTCGCTCGCCCTTCGGTCTACGTGCGCACCTTCACCCGCAACCTCATGGCCTATGCGCTCGGACGACGGGTCGAATACTTCGACATGCCTACCGTCCGGCAGATAGAGCGGGCCGCGAAAGCCAACGACCACCGGGTCACCGACTACATCATCGGCATCATCCGCAGTCCGGCGTTCAGGCTGGCCGTGGCCGAAGACCATACCGACGATCACGAAGACGAATACTGAACGAAGACCGGATCGGGACCCACGCATCCTCACTCTCGAAAATGACATGAAGCACCTCTCCAACATCCACATCCCGCGCCGCACCTTCCTGCGGGGCGTGGGAGCCTCGGTTGCCCTCCCCCTCCTCGACGCCATGGTGCCCGCCCGGGGCGCATGGGCCAGCTTGAGCGGCGAGCTCGGCAAGACCCGGTTCGTCGGCATCGAGATGGTGCACGGCGCTGCGGGCGTCAACGAGTGGGGGGCCACCCGGAACCTCTGGAATCCGGCCGCAACCGGTCGGAATTTCGATCTCGGTCCGACGAGCCTCCAGCCGCTCGAAGGTTTCAGGGACTACCTGACCGTCATCTCCAACACCGATGTGGAGAACGCCGAGGCGAAGACGCCGCGCGAGATCGGCGGCGACCACTTCCGCTCCAGCGCCGTCTTCCTGACACAGGAGCACCCGCGCCAGACCGAGGGCTCCGATGTTCAGGTGGGAACGTCGATGGACCAGCTCTACGCGCAGCGGCTCGGAGACCAGACCCCCATCCCGTCCATGCAGCTCTGTATCGAGAACGTCGATCAGGCGGGCGGATGCGCCTACGGCTACGCGTGCGTCTATACCGACACCATAAGCTGGGCGTCTCCCACCGAACCTCTGCCCATGATCCGCGACCCCCGCATCGCCTTCGACCAGCTCTTCGGCGCGGGCACCACCCCCGAGGACCGGGCTCTGCGCAGGCGGACGGATCGCAGCATCCTCGACTGGATCGCGACCGAAGCGACATCGCTCAAGAGGCAGCTCGGGCCAGAGGATCGGCGGCGCATCGACCGCTATCTCGACAACATTCGCGAGATCGAGGGGCGCATCCAGAGGATCGAGACCCGCAACCGGAGCGGCGAGACCCGGCAGTTGGCCGGAGCCCCCGCCGGCGTGCCCGACGACTTCGAGGAGCACGTCAAGCTTATGTTCGACATTCAGGTGCTCGCCTTCGAGTCGGACATGACCAGGGTCTTCACCTTCAAGATGGGACGGGACGCCTCGGGCCGCGTCTACCCGGGCAGCGGGATCGACGTCGGCTTCCACAACGCGTCGCACCACGGAGGGCAGCCCGAGCGGGTTACCCAGTTCGCCGAGATCAACAGGTACCACGTCTCGCTGCTGCCGTACTTCCTTCAGAAGCTCAAGGACACACCCGTCGGCGACTCGAACCTCCTCGAGCAGACTCTGATCGCCTACGGCTCGCCGATGGGCGACTCCAACCTCCACAACCACAAGCGCTGCCCGCTCTTCCTGATCGGCGGCGCCAACGGTCAGCTTCCGATGGGCGGAGCGCACCTGAAGGCGGCGGACGGCACCCCGATGGCCAACGTCATGCTTTCGATGCTGCACATGTTGGGAGCGGAAGACATCGACAGCTTCGGCAACAGCGACGGTCACTTCTCCTTCAGCGTCTGATCCGGGAGGGCAGCTCGTGAACAAGCGTCTTCACATCGTCATGGCGGCCGTGCTCACCATGACCGCAACAACCGCGTGGGTGGATTCCCCTGTCGCCGACGCCGCCTCCAAGGGAGATCTCTCCGAGGTCAGGGAACTGCTTCGCCGGGGAGCGGACGTCAACGCCGCGCAGGGAGACGGGATGACCGCGCTCCACTGGGCCTCTATGCGAGGTGACGTGGAGATGACCGAGGTGCTGCTCTACGCCGGGGCCGTCACTGGGGTGGCCACCCGGCTGGGGGACAACACCCCGCTTCATCTCGCCGCCCGGAACGGAAACGCGGCCGTTACCCAAATCCTGCTCGAAGCCGGGGCGGATCCTGCAGCGCGAACCTCGACCGGAGTGACCCCGCTGCACCTGGCAGCACGGGCCGGGAACGCGGACGGCGTGGCGCACATTCTCGCCGCCGGGGTGGAAGTGGACGCGGTCGAGAACGGTTTCGGCCAGTCTCCGCTCCACTGGGCCGCCGCCGCCAACCGGGTAGGTGCGATGCGTCACCTCATCGCTGCGGGAGCCGATGTCGAGCTCGCCACCGAGATGATCGACTACCAGCTCATCTCATCTCTCGACGGCGCCGACCGCCGGAGCCGGCAGGAGCTCGCGGTGGCCTCGCGCGAAGCGGCCAAGGCGGCCGAAGAGCGCAGGCGACAGCTCACCGGCGAGACCCCGGCGGAGGATGAGGTCGAACCCGAGCCCGAAGCGACCGGGTCGGGCGAAGCGGACGGCGAGCCGGAGGAGCCGGCCGAGGAGGAGGATGCGGCCGACGAGGATGGAGACGACGAGGACGACCCGGCGGAGGAGGCGGCGGACGATGAGGAGGAAGACGAGGACCAGCCCAACGAGGACGAAGACGACGAGGATTCCCGGAATCAGCAGGGATCGGACCGCATTCCCGGCGGCGCCACCCAGAGCACCGGTGGAACGACCGGAGGCTCGAGGACGGGCACCGCTCAGACGGAACGTCCGCTCTCCTACAACGACCTGGTCGGACGAGAGGGCGGTCTGACCGCGCTCCACTTCGCGGCTCGCGAGGGCCACGTGGAGGCCTCGCAGGCCCTGCTCGAGGCGGGAGCCGACGTCGACCACCCTTCCGGCGACGGCACCACGCCGATTCTGACGGCGATCGTGAACGGAAATTACGATCTGGCCGCCCGTTTCCTCGAATCCGGGGCCGACCCCAACCTGGTGAGCGAGGACGGAGTCGCTCCTCTATTCGCGGCCTTGAACAACCGCTGGGCTCCGAAGGCGTTCTATCCGCAGCCCACCGCCTTCAAGCAGCAGGTCACGTCCTATCTGGATCTGATGGAGCTTCTGCTCGAAGCCGGCGCCGACGTGAATCAGCGGACAGGCCGCCACGTCTGGTACACCTCCTACAACTTCGACATCCTGGGTGTGAAGTTCGATGGCGCGACGGCCTTCTGGCGCGCGGCCTACGCCACCGACATTCCGGCGATGGAGCTCCTGGCGGCGTGGGGAGCCGATCCGCACATTCCCACACGCAAGACTCCTAGCCGGCGCAGGTACGGAGGTGGAGGCGAGCAGGTCGATCCTTCCGGGCTGCCCCCGACGCCCAACGGCGGACCGGCGGTCCATCCCATCCACGCGGCCAGCGGCGTGGGCTACGGGGTTGCCCGCGCGGGCAATTCCCATCGCCACGTCCCCGACGGCTGGCTTCCCGCAGTGCGCTACCTGGTCGAAGTGCACGGCTCCGACGTAAACGTACGCGACCAGGACGGATACTCCGCCGTTCACCACGCCGCGGCGCGGGGCCACAACGAGCTCATCCGCTATTTGGTCGAGAAGGGAGCCGACGTCTCCTTCGTCAGCCGACGCGGGCAGACCTCGGTGGACATGGCTAACGGCCCTCAGCAGCGCGTACAGCCGTTCCCCGAGACGATCGCGCTTCTCGAAGGGCTCGGAGCCCGCAACAACCACAACTGCATGAGCTGCTGATGGCGGTAGTTCGGACCTGCGCCGGAAACGGGGGCGCGTGCCGGTCGCCTCGGGCGATTCGGAAGATGCGCCGTGCTCTCGGAGAGCGTCTCGCCTCGGCGGCGCTCGTCCTCTGCGCCGTCCTCCTCACGCCTGGGACGCTCGCGGCGACCTGGTCGGTCATCGCCATCGACGCCGCGACCGGCAGAGTCGTGGTCGCCTCGGCCACGTGCGTGCCCCAAGGCCGTTTCGCCGGATTCCCCGCGCTTGGACTCATGGATGTCCAGGCCATCGTGGTCCCCGGCATCGGCGTGGCCGCCGCGCAAGCCGGAGTCGACAACACCCGCCGCAACCAATGGCTCATCTTCCGCCAAATGCAGGCGGGCACGCCGCCCTCCGAGATCATCGACCTGCTCAGGGCGGACCCCGGCCTGGAACGTCGCCAGTTCGGCATCGTCGACATGAGGGGCAGATCGGCGGGCTTCAGCGGAAGTCGCAACGGCGCCGCCTCGCTCGACGTGCAGGGCCAGGTGCCCGGCACCGCCGTCCACTACTCCGTCCAAGGCAACATCCTCGCCGCCGACAGCGTGGTACACGACGCCGCGCGGGCGCTGATCGAGGGCGGGCCGACCCTCGCCGACCGGGTCATGGCGGCGATGGAGGCTGCTGATCGGGCCGGTGGAGACAGCCGCTGCACCTGCGAGAGCGAACCCGTCGTTCCGGACGTACCCTGCACGGGGAAGACGTCCCACGTAGCCTACATTCTAGAAGCTCTTCCGTCCGATCCGAACGGGGTTTCGTTCAACGACGGCGACTACCACATGTACATATCCGCCACCGACCAGGACATCGTTCCGGGCGAAGACGCCAACCCCGTCATCACCCTCAGACGTCGGTACGAGACGTGGAAGTCGGATCAGGAGGCCGGAGGCTAAGGCGGCAACCATGACGTCATTCATCGAAATTCCCAACCGAAGAAGGTTCAGGTTCGGGGTCGATGGAAGACTGGACAGGTGGGATCCTGACCGCAGATCGGTGGTCGCGCAGGGCGGACTGGTCAGTTCGCGATCCCTCGTTACGGGCGTTCTTCTCCTGGCGGGGATCTTGCTTCCTGGAACTGTCGTGGCCGGTCTCCTTCACGCCCAGAACCCGCTCGGCATCATCAGCGATCGTGGACTGACGGCGACTCCGGTTTACGAGGGCTGGTATCCGAACCCGGACGGTACGGTGACCCTGTCTTTCGGCTACTACAATCGGAACCGCGCCGAGACGCTCGACATCGAACACGGCCCCGACAACTTCATGGAGCCGGCGGAACTCGACGGCGGCCAGCCAACTCACCTGCGGCCCGGCCGGCACTGGGGCGTGTTCGGCGTGCGGGTGCCTGCGGACTACGAGGGCAAGGTCATCTGGACCATCAAGGTCAGAGGGGACACCTTCTCCATTCCCGGGCATCTCCATGACGACTGGAAGATCGACGCCCTCGAGGGCGAAGCAACTACCGGCAATCGACCGCCGATGCTCGGATTCGGCGGCGAGCGAGGCGCCGGACCCGGCGGCATCTTCGGACCGGAGTTGAGCGGAACCGTGGGCGACCCCCTGACGATGCGGGTCTGGACGAGCGACGACGGGTTGCAGTCGGGCAGCGTGGGAGGGCTCGGCAGGTCCGACGTCCCGGTCACCCTCACCTGGTTCGAACACTCGGGGCCGGGAAACGTCACCTTCGACCCGGTTTCGGCGGAGATCCCCGTCGAGGGGGGCTGGATGGAGACGATGGCGGAATTCGACGCACCCGGAGTCTACGTGCTTCGAGTGCGCGCAAACGACGTGTCCGGCGTCAGAAGCGCAGGTCACGCACAATGTTGTTGGAGCAACGGCTTCGTGAGAGTAACGATCGGCCGTTGATCGCCGGAACCAAGGAGCGAACATGTACCGTACCATAACGACGGCAGCGCTGGCCATTCTGACGCTGGCCGGCGGCGCCGACGCCCAGATCGGAGGACCTACCAACGACGACGCAGACGAAATCACCTACGCCCGCGACGTCGCTCCCATCGTCAACGAGAAGTGCGCGGCCTGCCACCAGGAAGGTTCGATAGCTCCGTTCTCGCTGCTCACCTACGAGGACGCGAAAAGGTACTCCCGCCAGATCAGGCAGCGGGTCGCCGAGCGCATCATGCCGCCGTGGCACATCGACCGGACCGTGGGCATCCAGGAGTTCAAGAACGACCGCGGTCTCACCGACGAGCAGATCGAGACCGTCGTCGGTTGGATCGACAACGGCATGCCTTTCGGCGACGAGGCCGACCTGCCGGAGCCGCCGACGCTGCCGGACCCGGACGCCTGGCAGATGGCGAGCGATTTCGGAGGAGAACCCGACCTGGTAATTCCGAGCGCGAAGTACACCCTCGAAGCCGTCACGCAGGACAAGTGGTACCGGCCCGCCACACCCACCGGACTCACCGAGGCGCGCTGGGCCAAGGCCATCGAGATCCGTCCGGTCGGCAAGCAGGCTCGCCAGGTGATGCACCACGTGCTCACCTACCTGCGCCAGGACGAGGCGAACGACCCCATGGCCGAGGCCCGCACCACCTCGCGCAGAGCCATGGGCGGCCCAGGCCTCTTCATGGAATGGGCGGTCGGAAAGCGCGGCGAGGTTTTCCCGGAGGGTGCGGGCAAGCTCATGCTGCCGGGCTCGACGATCACCTGGGAGCTCCACATGCACGCCATCGGCGAGATCGTGGAGGACGTCCAGGTCGAGCTGGGAGTCTGGTTCTACGACAAGGGGGACGAGCCCCGCAACCGCACGCGGCTGCGCATGTTCGACGGCAGGGGCCGCAACAGCCTGGACATCCCGCCCGGCGAGATCGCGGTCACGCAGCAATACCACACCCTGCGCTGGCCGGCGCGTCTGGAGAATTTCCAGCCCCACATGCACATGCGCGGCAAGGCCATGCGCATGGAAGCGGTCCTGCCAAACGGTCGCACCGAGATCCTAAGCCAGGTGAACGACTTCCAGTGGCAGTGGCACGTCAACTACATCTACGCGGACCACGCCGCGCCGCTCCTGCCCGCCGGAACCATGGTCGTCATCACCGCATGGCACGACAACACTCCCGATAACCCCAACAATCCGGATCCCACCCAGTGGGTCGGCTGGGGTGATCGCACGGTCGACGAGATGGCTCACGCCTGGGTGGACGTGACCTACCTCAGCGAAGAGGAGTTCCAGGCCGAGGTGGCCAAGCGTCAGGCCGAGACCGAGAAGGCTTCCGAGAGGAGGTGAAGGACCGGTACCGGAAGGTCGGAGAGTCTCGACGCGCTCTCGGATCCGGGGCGGAAGCCATGCACTCCGCACTTCGGAAGCCGGTCCTGGCGCTCGCCGCCTTCCCTCTCGCATGCGGAGCCCCCGGCGACGAAGCCCTCCCGGAGGCCGTGACCGATCCGGCGGCGACGTACGCCGAACGCCATTCGGCCGATCCGACGGCGCGCGGCTACACCGAGGCGGATTTTCCGCGCGTCCAGGAGCTTGCCTCGGGAGTCTATTCCTACGAGGCTCTTCGTTCCGCCGGAGAGGAACGGTTCACCACCGTCAGCTTCTTCGTGGTTACCGATGAAGGCGTGCTGGTGGCCGACGGGCAGGGTAGCGTGGACGAGACCGCCCGGCTCGTGGATCGCATCGCCGAAGTCACCAACAAGCCGATCACCCATGTGGTCGTCTGCTCCGACCACGGCGACCACACCGCCGGCAACGCCGCCTTTCCCGAGGGCGTCGAGTTCATCGCCCATTCCTACTCGGCGGGAATGCTCGAGCGCAGGGCGAACGACCCTCTCCGCCCCGACGAAACGCCCCCGATTCCGCTCGCGACTCGGCTCGTGGAGGAGGCGACAACACTGACATTGGGTGGCCGAACCATCGAGATCCTCCACCTCGGACGCGCCCACACGGGCGGCGACCTCGTCGTGCACCTTCCCGTCGAGAGAATTCTCTTCATGAGCGAGGCCTATCTGCACGGAGTCTTTCCCGCGATGCGTTCGGCCTATCCGAGCGAGTGGGTGGCGATGATCGAACGGGCACAGGCTCTGGGAGCGGAGATGATCGTGCCGGGCCACGGATTCGTGGACGACGCCGCGATCCTGGCCGAGGGACTGGAGCAGTTCCGAGGCGCGGTGGCGCAGGTGATCGCCGAGGTCTCTCGCCTCTACCACGACGGATTCAGTCTGGAGAACGCGCAGGCGACGGTCGATTTCGGGGATCTCGCCGAGTGGTCGCTGTACGACAGCCAGGCCGACAGGGCCGTGGCGCAGGTTTATCGGGAGCTGGACGGGGAGCTGGGAAGCGATTAGGAGATGTCAGTGGGTGGTCGGGACTACGACACGGAGTTCTTCCGCGGTCTCCCGTAACGACCGACCTTCCCAGAAGACGGGGCCGGTTCGGAAGCGCATGTCCGGGGTATCCCCGCCCCACACCGCGCCCGGTCGGGCCGACGTGCCCGTGGGCCGGACGCGCTTCGCTTCCTCCCGGTGTCTCGCGCACCCACCCGCAGACGACTAGCCATGCGAGCCGTCACCTTCAACATCACCGTTCCCTCCTTCCTGGTGAGCAAGGCGCTTGGGCGCCTCACCAATTCCGCAGTCTTCGGGGCTCTGAGCGGGCTGCGCTACTGCGAGGTCGACGCCCCCGCGCCACCGGCGGACGACTGGGCGCGCATCGACGTGACCCGTGCGGGCATCTGCGGAACCGATCTTGGCAATCTCGCCCTCAAGGCCAGCCCCATTCTCGAGCCCTTCGGCTCGTTCCCCGCGGTTCTGGGCCACGAGGTGGTCGGCAGGGTGGCGGAGGCCGGGCCCGCTTCAGGGCTCGACCCGGGCGAGCGCGTTGTCGTGGACCCGATGATCTCTTGCGCGGTTCGAGGATTCGAAGAAGCGGAGCGGTGTCCGTCATGCCGGAAGGGATTCCACTGCACCTGCGAACGCGCCGGAGACCCAGGGGCTCTGGAGATCGGGGGCGCACCCATGCGACCCGGTACCACGATCGGATATCACGCCTCGCTGCCCGGGGGCTGGAGCGAGTCCATGGTCGCTCATGCGAGCCAGCTGTTCCGGCTCCCGGACTCGATCGACGACGATGCCGCAGTCATGATCGAACCTCTCGCGGTAGGCATGCACGCAGTCCTCGCTTCCAGACCCCTGGGTGCCGGACCGGTCTTGGTCATCGGCGGCGGTCCCATAGGACTCGGCGTGGTCTGGGCGCTCAGGGGCGCGGGCTACGAGGGCGAGCTGGTGGCACAAGTGAAGCGCGGTCCCGAAGCCGATCTCGCCCGCCGTCTCGGCGCGTCCGACACGGTGACTCCGGGCGATGAGGCGCGCTCGGCCTTGGTCGGCACCGGATCCAGCGCGTACATGCCGCTCGTCGGGGCCGAGGTCTTCGCAGGGGGCGGATTCCCGCTCATCTTCGACTGCGTAGGAAGTCGCCAGACCCTCGACCAGTCGCTTCGCTTCGCGAGTCCCCGCGGGCGGGTCGCGGTTCTGGGTTGCGCGGCCGCGATGCGCAAGATAGACCTGACGCTGGTGTGGGCCCGCGAGATCCGGGTCCGCGGTTTCGTCGGGTACGGCGCCGAGGAGTGGAAGGGAGGAAGGGTGCACACCTTCGACGTCGTCATCGAGATCCTGCAGGCCACCGATTCACCGGTGAGCGATCTCGTGACCCACGTGCTGCCTCTGGCCCGCTACAAGGAGGCGCTCGGTCACGCGTTCGACCGCCGCAGGAGCGGGGCGATCAAGGTCTGCTTCGATCCCAGGGCCGCTTAGCCGGCTTCGTTCCGGCTCTCCATACGGACCGTGCTCCCGGCGGTGTCTCCGCTGGCGCGTCGTCCCTCCAGCTCGAGCAGCCTCACCTTGCTGGGCACGCCGCTCCCGAAACCTGTCAGCCGCCCCCCGGAGCCCACCACCCTGTGGCAGGGCAGCACCAGCGGTAGAGGGTTGGCGCCCATGGCCTGTCCCACCGCCCGCGCCGAACCGGGTCGGTCCACCGCGTTCGCGATCTCGCCATAGGTGGTGAGTTCACCGAATTCCACGTTCGCGAGCCGTTCGTAGACGGCCTGCTGGAAATCCGTAAGCCTGGAGGGGAGTCGCCAGGCGAAACCGAAACGCGTCCGGCGACCCTCGGCGTACTCGGCGATCTGCCTGAGGGCGGCTTCAAGCACCGGAGGGCGCTCCGCAGGCGGTGTATGCTCCACGTCCGGTCGCGCCCGCAGTTCGATGCGGGTCACGCACTCGTCCGTCGACCAGACGGTGACCGGGATGCCCAGCGCTTCGTCAAGCTGGGCGGAATAGGTCGCGAAGGGCATGGCGGAAGGGTGTTTCGTCGGCATGTGGCTCCTGCTAGTCGGTTGCCGGCTCGTGGACATTTCGCGCGAGCGACGACGCGACGCCCCGGTAAGGGCGATGAGGGGTGAATGGTCCGGCTGTTCGGGCGTCAGGGTTTGGTATCCGATCCGATCTCGGCGGCGGGCATCCGGTCGAGCAGCCGCTGCAGCGCCTCGAACGCCAGAAGCGCGCATTTGATCCGGACCGGGAACTTGCTGACTCCCTTCAGGGCTCGCAGGTCTCCCAAGGATCGGTCCTTGGCAGCGGACGAATCGCCGTGCATCATCTCGGTGAAGCGGCCTGCGATCCGGAGCGCATCGTCGAAGGGCAGTCCCGTGACCAATCCGGTCATCATGCTCGCGGACGCCTGCGAGATGGAGCAGCCCTGCCCGGTGAAGCCGGCTTCGCTCACGATGCCGTCGACGAGGCGCAACTGGAGGCTGATCTCGTCTCCGCAGCTCGGGTTGGTGAGGTGTATCTCGACGCAGGGTTCGGCGAGCTTGCGCTTGTTCCGCGGTCGACGGTAGTGATCGAGGATGACCGCCTGGTACAGCGAAGAGAGTCTCGGCTCGGGATGAGAGGCGGACCGGCCGCCGGGAGGGCTCATCCGAAGATCTCCTTGACCTCGTGGAGTCCTTCGACGAGTCGGTCTACGTCTTCGCGGTCGTTGTAGAGGTAGAAGGAGGCCCGGGCCGTGGCGGCGACGCCGAAGTGCTTCATGGCGAGCTGGGCGCAGTGGTGGCCCGCCCGGATCGCCACTCCCCTGAGGTCGAGGATGGTCGAGATGTCGTGCGGGTGCGCGTCCCCGAGCGTGAAGGACACGATGGCCGAGTGGTCGTCGCCTTGCGGACCGTAGATGGTGACGCCGTCGATCTCGCCCACCCTATCGAGGGCGTAGGCCAGGAGCTCGAGTTCATGCTCGATCACCGCCTTACGTCCGATCGCCTCCAGGAAGTCGACCGCCGCACCCATGCCGACCGCGCCGGCGATGTTGGGGGTCCCGGCTTCGAACTTGTGAGGAAGGTCGGCCCAGGTGCTCGCATCGCGCCTCACCACGGCGATCATCTCGCCGCCCCCCTTGTACGGATCCATCGTGTCGAGCAGTTCGCGGCGCGCCCACAGACAACCTATTCCGGTCGGACCGCACATCTTGTGGCCGCTGAAGGCGTAGCAGTCCACGCCCGCGTCCGCCAGCGTTCCCACATCCAGCTCGGCGTGGACCGCTCCTTGCGCTCCGTCGACCACGACGAGCGCACCTACCCCCCTGGCCGCCGCGGCGATCTCCCTCACCGGGTTGATCGTGCCCAAGGCGTTCGAGACGTGGCCGAACGCGACCACCTTGGTTCGCTCGGTCAGCAGGTCGGACAGGCCGTCGAGGGCGAGCCGACCCGCTCCGTCCATCTCGATGTAGCGGATCCGAGCCCCGGTCCGCCTGGCGAGCAGCTGCCAGGGGACGATGTTGGAGTGATGCTCGAGCGTGGTCAGGAGGATCTCGTCGCCCGGTCCGACGTTGTCGAGCCCCCACGCGGTCGCCACCAGGTTGATGGCCTCGGTCGTGCCGCTCGTCCACACCAGTTCGGCGGGTTCGGCGGCGCCAATCCAGCGTGCGACCTTGATCCGCGCGCCTTCGTAGGCGTCGGTCGCGCGTCGGGAGAGCTCGTGGATGCCGCGGTGCACGTTGGCGTTGTCGAGCGCCCAGTATCGGGCCAGCGCCTCCGTGACCGCCGTCGGCTTCTGAGAGGTCGCGGCGCTGTCCAGATAGGTCAACGGATAGCCGTTGATCTCCTGATCGAGCGCGGGGAACTCCCGTCTTGCGTCGACGAGGTCCAAGGGCACACGCACCGCCTCAGCCGACGTCGACGAAGATCTCTCCGTCTCGCACCTCGACGGGATAGGAGGTCACCGGACGCACCGCCGGCAGCGCGGTGTTCTTGCCGGTCGCGCACTCGAAGGCCGCGCCGTGGTAGAGGCAGACGATCTCGTCGCCTTCGATTTCACCGTCGGAGAGCGGGTAGTCCTCGTGAGAGCATTCGTCCCGCAGCGCATAAATGCTACCCTCGACGTTCGCCAGCACGACGGGCACCTTCTCGACGCTCACGCCGCGCAGCTCTCCCTGCTTGACTTTGCGCGCTTCAATCACTCTGACCCAGTTGGCCATGAGCTAATGGTCTCCTTGCCGCAGCTTGGTCGTTATGGCTCGGGTGACCTTCTCGGTGACGCCTCCAAGGGGAAGGCGGGAGAGGACCTCGCCCAGGAAGCCGAGAACCACGAGTCGTTCCGCCCGTCTCTGGGGCAGGCCACGGCTCATCAGATAGAATTTGGCTTCGGAATCCAGCTCGCCCACCGTCGCACCGTGCGAGCAGCGCACGTCGTCCGCCTCGATCTCCAGGTTGGGAAGCGAGTCGGCACGAGCGTCGGGCGAGAGCAGCAGATTGCGGTTGGTCTGGTAGGCGTCGGTGCGCTGAGCCTTCGGGTGGACACGGATGATGCCCCGGAAGACCGAGCGCGAGGCCCCGTCCAACGCCCCCTTGTAGAGCAGATCGCTCGCGGTGTGGGCTACCTCGTGGTCCTGGCTGGTGTTGAAGTCGAAGTGCTGGTCGGCGTCTCCGAAGTAGAGTCCGAGCATGTCCGAGTTGGCGCCTGAGCCGAGCAGCCGGGCGTTGAGGTCGACCCGGGTCACCGAACCGCCGAGCGCGACGTTCAGGGTGTCGAGGGTCGAGTCCCTTTCGGCCAGAGTGCGCTGCGCCGCCTGATAGAAGACCCCCTTGCCGAGCTGTTGAATGGAGACGTATTGGACCCTTGCGTCCTGTTCGGCGAAGAGCTCGATGGCGTCGGATATGAACGTCTGCGAGGAAAAGTTTTCGGAGAGGAGCTCGTCCACCAGGGAGACCTGACTGCCGGGCCGGGCCACGATGAGCGTCCGGCCGAAGCTGGCGGCACCCTCCCGGCTGAACCAGCGGGTGACCCGTACTGGGTCCTCCAACTCCACTCCCCGGGGCACGTGCAGAAAGACCCCGTCGCTCCAAAGCGCGGCGTTCAAGGCCGGAAACTTGCCGTCGCCGGGCGCGACCGCGCGCACCGCCAGGTGTTCGGCGACGAGGTCCGCGTGCTCGGTGGCCGCCTCCCTGAGCGAGCTCAGCACGACGCCCCGGTCGGCGAGTTCGCTGCGCAGCTCGACGTGCGTGACTCGCCCGTCGACGATCACGACCCTGCCCGAGGCGTCCTCCTCCCGAATCGCACGGCGCAGGGCCTCGGGCCAGGCGGTCGTTTCTCCGTCGGCCGGGCCGACGCCGTTGGCGCCGTAGCTCAAAGCGTCGAGATCGAGCTTGGTCTTCAGGTTCGTGTAACGCCACTCCTCGAGCCTGGTAGTAGGCATGGGAGTGCCCTGGAAGACGTCCCAGGCGTCTCGGCGACGCTCACGCAACCAGTCGGGCTCGGCCTCGGCGAACTGCGTCAGGGCGCCCGCATGCGCAAGGGTAGTAATGTCGCTCATATGCGGGTCAGCCGACCGAGCCCTCCATCTCCAGCTCGATCAGACGGTTGAGTTCGACCGCGTATTCGAGAGGCAGCTCCTTCGCCACCGGCTCTATGAAGCCGCGCACGATCATCGCCATGGCCTCCTCCTCGGAGATGCCGCGGCTGGTCAGATAGAAGAGCTGCTCTTCGCCGATCTTCGAAACCGAAGCCTCGTGGCCGATATTGGCGTCGCTCTCCTCGATCTCGATGTAGGGATAGGTGTCGGTGCGGGAGGTGTCGTTGATGAGCAGGGCGTCGCACTCCACGTTGGACCGGGCCCGGTTCGCGCCCTCGTGCACCTTGAGCAGCCCGCGGTAGGACGAGCGTCCCAGTCCCTTCGAGATCGACTTGGACACGATCGACGACGTGGTGCGCGGAGCGGCGTGCACCACCTTGCCGCCGGTGTCCTGATGCTGCCCGTCCCCGGCGTAGGCGATGGAAAGGATCTCGCCGTGCGCCCCCTCGCCCATGAGGTAGCATGACGGATACTTCATGGTCAGTTTGGAGCCGAGATTGCCGTCGAGCCACTCCATGTTGCCGCCCTCCCGAACCAGGGCGCGCTGGGTGACCAGGTTGTACATGTTGTTCGACCAGTTCTGGATGGTCGTGTATCGGAAGCGGGCGTTGCGCGCCACCACGATCTCGATCACCCCCGAGTGGAAGGACTCGGTGGAGTACACCGGCGCGGTACAGCCCTCTATGTAATGCGCGCTCGCGCCCTCGTCGCAGATGATGAGCGTGCGTTCGAACTGGCCCATCCGCTCCTGGTTGACTCGGAAGTAGGCCTGGAGCGGCGTCCCGAGCTTGACATCGGGCGGGATGTAGACGAAGGAGCCGCCGGACCACACCGCCGAGTTCATGGCGGCGAACTTGTTGTCGTGCGAGGGAACCACCGTCGCGAAGTGCTTGCGGAAGAGCTCGGGATGGTTCTTCAGACCGTCTTCGATGGAGTCGAAGATCACCCCCTGCGCCTCCCACTCCTCCTTGAGCGAGTGATAGACCATCTCGGACTCGTACTGGGCGCCCACCCCGGCCAGGATCTTACGCTCCGCCTCCGGAATGCCGAGCTTCTCGAAGGTCTCCTTGATCTGCTCCGGCACGTCGTCCCACGAATGCTCCATCCTATCCTGCGGGCGCACGTAGAAGTGGATGTCGTCGAGCACGCGCTCGAGGTCGCTCAGGTCTCCGCCCCAATCGGGCATCGGCTTGCGTTCGTAGATGCGCAGGGCCTTTAGTCGGAAGTCGAGCATCCACTCCGGCTCCTCCTTGTGAGCGGATATGCGACGAACGATATCCTCGCTCAGACCGGTGGGCGAGCGGTATACCGGGTCCCCCCCGGTGACGAAGTCGTACTGGTACTCATCCAGATTAAGGGCCTGGACGGTCTCGTTACTAGGCATGGCGCTTTCCGTTTTCCCGCCAGCTCGCGTAACCCTCTTTCTCGAGCGCGAGCGCGATTTCCGGGCCTCCCGAGCGCACGATGCGGCCGTTCACCATGACGTGCACGAAGTCCGGCTCGATATAGTTTAGGAGCCGCTGGTAGTGGGTGATAAGCAGGACCGACATCTCCGGGTCCTCGTCGATGAGCGTCCTCACGCCGCCCGCCACAACCTTGAGAGCGTCGATGTCGAGGCCGGAGTCGGTCTCGTCCATGACGGCCAGTTTCGGCTTGAGCACGGCCATCTGGAGGATCTCGTTACGCTTCTTCTCGCCCCCGCTGAAGCCGTCGTTGACGTGGCGCTCGGCGAAGGCCGGATCCATGTCGAGCAGCTCCATGGCCTCGGTGAGTTCGTCGTGGAAGTCGAAAAGATCGAGCTCTTCGCCGTCGGGAAGGTGCGACTGCCGGGCGGTGCGCAGGAAGTTCGCGATGGAGACGCCCGGGATCTCGACGGGATACTGGAAGGCCAGGAAGATCCCGAAGCGGGCACGCTCGTCGGGCTCGAGTTCGAGAATGTCCTCGCCCTGGAATCCGACCGCGCCGCTCGTGGCCTCGTAGCCTGGGTGCCCGGCGAGCACCTTGGCGAGAGTGCTCTTGCCCGAGCCGTTCGGCCCCATGATGGCATGCACCTCGCCCTTGCCGACGGCAAGGTCGACTCCGGTGAGTATGGAGACATCCTCGTCGGCGACCTTGGCTTGAAGGCCGCGCACGTCAAGGACCGGATTTTCTGGCATTTAGCGGAGATTCGAAGGGAAGAACGACCCGGAAGGGAAGATCCGAAAGACAGGTCGGGCTCGTTCCGGGTAGACCGTGAATCTACCGATTCGGGTGGATGCGGTCAAGACTGGATCCGGGCGGATGCCGGATCGGGATTCGCCGCTGTCACCCGACCGCGCCACCGGCGCAACCGTCTGAAGGCCATCGAGAGCCCCGTCCACACCATGAAGCAGGCGCCGAGGCTGAAGATACCGGCGGCGAGCTGTCCGGCCGCACCGAAGTACTCTCCGGTATGCGCATGCTGAAAAATCTCCCGGGCGCGGCGCGCGGGCGCGACGGCCGAGAACGGCGTCCACTCGCGAGGGACGCCGGACGCGGCATCGACAACCAGGACGCCGGTCATCTGCGGCCGGCCACGCCCACCGCCCGCGATCAGCGCCTCGACCGTGCCGTCCCTGCGGACCGGCAGCGCCAGGGTCAGGGTCTGCCAACCGTCCACCCACTCCTCGGCCGACCGCAGGACCGCACCGAGGTCGGGATCGTCCTCGTCCGACGCCGAAGGCGGCGCCTCCGAGGCGCCCTCCGGTCTTTCCACCCTTGCAGGTTCGCTCGCAGTTCCCGGCTCGGCCGGGACCTCGAGCGCCGTTCCCGGCCACCCACCAGCCGGAAGCGCCTGGCCTGCCGCCGGATAAACGCGGTCCGCCAGCTCCGGGTAAGACACGAGAGATCCCGTCAGAACGATCACGCTCAGCGGAAGGATCGACCATACGCCCACCACGCGATGTCGGTTGTTGTCTCTGGCAGCCCTGCCTTCGCAACTTCTGAAAAGGAACCCGGCAAGGAACGCCCGCCGGCCGCCCTGCTTCGGCCACCAGAGTATGGGCCCGGTTACGAGGAGAAGGAAGAAGAGGATGTTCGCCGCGCCGCTCACGGCCCGTCCGTCGCGCACCATTCGGCCGGGTACGTTGAACCAGCGGTGCCACTCCCGGACCTCCTCGTAGAACGCCGTCGGGTTGGCGGTGCCGACCACTTCGCCGCGGTAGGGATCGACGAACACGTGACGGTACCTTCCCGAGCTCACCCTTGCCGGGGCCTGAGGATCGGAGCGGTACCGGAGGTCGGTCGCGACGAATGGGGATTCGAGCTCCGCCGACCACTCCCGGACCACGTTCAGCAGGAATGCGGGAGCGATTTTCCGAGCGGGCGGATCGGACGTGACGGGAGGCGCGACCTGGTGGCGGCGCTCGGCGATGGCGGTGACCATGCCCTCGGTCGAGAGGATCGCTCCGGTCGCCGCCATGACGAGCACGGGCACCCCGGCCGCCGCGCCCACCGTCAGATGGAGGACGAAGACGAAATCGCGGAGAATGCGGCTGCGGCGCACCCTGCCGGTCGAGGTCATTCGAGATGGGTCAGGGTCGAGGGCGGGCGAGTTCGGCAAAAGGGATTCGTTCTCGGGGCTTCCGGGGGCGGTCTCCTCGTTCTAGCTTGACTGAGGCTGGCTGCATCGGCAAGCCCCCGGCCCGAATACCGTCAGACCGCCTCGCTCGGCGGGCACTTCAACACAGACCGTCATGCTCCGCAACCCGACTCGACCGCATCGCGCCGCCACCGCGCTGATCCTCCCCACGGTTCTGCTCACCCAAGCGGTTCCCGGACCGGAGCTGGCGGCCCAGACCCCGTCCACCGACTCGATCCCGCGGCTCACGGTCGAGCCGACTTCGGCGACGATCGAGATCGGCGAGAGCTTCAACCTGACGGTCAACGTCATCGACAGCGACGGCGAGACGACCACCTCCTTCCCGCCGCTGATCCTTCCCAGCGCGAGGGACGCCCTGTCGATCGACGGCATGGAAGTGACGGGACTCAGGGTGGGCGAGTACGCAATTTACGTCACTACGGCCGAGTACACCATTTACGCCGCCGACTTTCTCCGTGACACCGGCGAGGGGCACGTCGTCGAGGTTCCGGTCACCGTAACTCTGCCCCCGGTGGTCTCGGTCGAGGTGAGGCCGGAGCTCGAAACCGTGATCGTCGGTCACACGGTCCCGCACGAGGCGGACGCCTTCCATGAACGCGAAATCATCCGGACGGACGTGACGGCGGTGTGGGTCTCCTCGAATCCCGAGATCGCGACGGTCGATCCCTTCGGAAACGTGCGCGGGTTCGGGATCGGCGAGGCCACGATAACGGCCACGGTCGCGGGAATCTCGGGCAGCGTCACCCACGAGGTCGGGGCTTCGCCGGCCGCTTCGCTGGCGATCGAAGGAGGAGCGCGCGAAGTCAGAACCGGAGACGTCCAGAATTTCACCGTCCTCGCGCTTACGACGGAGGGCCGACCCGTCCCGGAGGTTCCCGTCAGTTGGGCCTACGCTTACCAGCCCGACGACTCGGTGCGGGCCCCCGCCGGTACCGCCCAGATCGAGCACGGCCGCATGGTGGCCGACGTTCCCGGCCTCTTCACCGCCATCGCCACCTCGGGAAACCTCAGGGCCGAATACTCCTTCCGAGTGGTCTCCCGCAACGCGGTGCGCAAGCTCGAGGTGATCGGCCAGGGCCGCGAGAGCCGGGTCTTCACGACCGACATCTGGGTGTGGGAAGGGCTCGACGGGCGCGACTACGCGATGACGGGCTCGAAGATGGGCGACGGCGTCACCTTCGTCTGGGACGTGACCGACCCCGCCGGCATCTTCATGACCGACTCGGTGATGATCGACGCGCGCACGACCAACGACGTCAAGGTCTCGCCCGACGGTCGCTACGGCGCGATCTCGCGGGAGGGGGCGTCGAACCGCCGCAACGGAGTCGTCATCCTCGACCTCGCCGACCCGGCCCATCCCCGCATCGCCTCCACCTACGACGAGGGGCTGACCGGCGGCGTACACAACATGTTCGCCACCGACACGCACCTCTTCGCGCTCTCCGGCGGCGACAAGTACGTCATCCTCGACATGAGCGATCTCGGCGCACCGCGCTACGTTAGCGAGTACAATCATCCGGACTCGCGCGTACACGACGTGTGGGTTCACGACGGACTCGCCTACTCCGCCGAATGGCGCACCGGGGTCGTTGTCGTCGACGTGGGGAACGGGCGCTGGGGCGGGTCGATCGAGGCGCCCAGACTGGTCACCACCTTCTCCACCACGACGGGATCGACTCACGCCGTCTTTCCCTACTACCAGGAGTCCACCGGACGATTTCTGCTGATAGTGGGAGACGAGCGGGTGCAGAGGCGCGGGCTCGCCTGGGAAGGCACCGGGCCGGACCACAGGACGCGGTACGATCCCGAGACCGGAAAGGGCGGATATCCGCGAGCGACCTCCGGCTACACTCAGATCTTCGACTTCACCGACCCGGAAAATCCTGTCCAACTGGCTCGCTACGAGGTGAGCGAGTACGGCACGCACAACATGTGGGTCGAGGACGACATCCTCTACCAGGCCTACTACGAAGGCGGGGTGCGCATGGTGGACATCTCGGGCGATCTCATGGGTAACCTTTACACCCAGGGACGCGAGATCGCCGTGATGAAGGCGCACGATCCGCTGGGATACATCCCGAACTCGCCGGCGGCCTGGAGCGTCATGCCGTGGAAGGGAAACATCCTCTTCAGCGACATCAACTCCGGGGTATGGGCGGTGCGTCTCAGGCCGGTCACGCCGATCTCGTGAGGTGCGCGCATCGACGTACCGCAGTTCAGCGTGCGAGCGGTCTTCGAGGCCGTAGTGAACCAGTTTGGAGTCCGCTCCGAACTGGCGCAAGCTTGCCTCCGCATTCGAGGGAAGGGCCGAGGGTTCGTTCTTCTCACCCCCTCACTCCCCTACCCCGCCAGCGGTCCGCTCTGCCGGCTGCCCGAGCGTGGCCGCGTCCGACGGCCGCTCGACTCGCACCCGCTCGATCTCGGAGCATCGGGCTCGCCATTTCCATCTGTTCTTCGGTGAGGATTTCGCCGATCCGTTCGCGCAGCTCGGCTCCGCCTCCGGCGAGGAGACGTGCCGCCAATCGCTCGCGCACTGCCGTGCCCGCCTGGCTTCTCTCCATTTGACCGGATGCGAGCAAGGACCGCATCTCCGCCATTTCGGTTGCCGCTTCGATGCGCTCGGCGAGCTTCTCCTGTCGAATGGCGTCGAGCGCACCGAACTGCTCGTCGGTAAGGCCGAGGCGCTCGCGAGCCCGCATGACGGCTTCCACGCCGCCGGGGGTCCTGTCCGCTCTCCCCATCCACGCCGTTCCAACACGAGGGGCGGCTCGGCGCGCGCGGTCCATCCCGGCGCCGCGGGCCCGAAGAGCCATGCGGGCGCGAGCTTCGCGGCGGTCGACCTGGGCGGAGAGCTCGGTGTAGGAGCCGACAGGCGCCGGAAGCTCCGGGGCGGTCGCCAAGGCGGCGAAGGTGAGGAGGGCGCGGGAGGTGACTCTTAGGGTCATGTGAAAAAGCTCCGGTGGAGTGTGTGGTGCCGTTCGTTAAGCGAGCCGGAGATCGACCGGCTCTCGGCGGTTCGTTCTCAAGACTGGAAGGGGGTGGGGTTCGTTAGGTGAAGGAGGTTAGGTTCAGTGATGGCGAACGACCTGACCCCGACCGGCGGGACGAACGGATCACCTTCCCGCTACCGCTCGAACGCGGCGAAGCTCGCGGCGAACCCGCAGGTCAGAGAGTCCGTCACCTCGGCGACTCTGAGCTTCGAGGCCCGCCGCGCGTTCGCCTTCGACGAGATCGACGCCGAACGCTGGAGGGACTGGGCTGCAGCGGTGCGGAGCCATGCCATCACGCACCTCGACCGATACCTGGAGCAGGCGGAAGCCGCTCTCACCACCAACGGCGTACAGGTGCACTGGGCGGCCGACGCCCGAGACGCGCTTGCCGTTCTGGGTGACGTCATCGAGGCTCGCGGCGTCCGGTCGGCGGTGAAGGCCAAGAGCATGGTGAGCGAAGAGCTCGGCATGAACGAGTTCCTCGAAGCCGAGGGAATAAGGGTCAGGGAGACCGATCTGGGCGAATACGTGATCCAGCTTCTCGGGGAGCCGCCATCTCACATCGTCGGTCCCGCCATCCACCGGAGCCTCGACGACTGCCGGGCTCTCTTCCACGAGCGGTTGGGAACGCCGGCGGACGCTTCGCCCGACGCGCTCGCGGCGGCCGCGCGCGACACTCTCAGGCGGGAGTTTCTGGAGGCCGATCTCGGCATATCGGGGGGCAATTTCATCGCCGCCGACACCGGCACCGTCGCGCTCATCGAAAACGAAGGCAACATCCGACTGTGCACCTCTCTGCCGAAAACCCACGTCGCCTTTGTGGGCATCGAAAAGGTGGTCCCGCGCTTCGCCGACCTCGCCGGCCTCCTCCAGCTCACCGCTCGAGCCGCGACCGGCCAGCCCATCGGCAACTACGTCTCGCTCCTCCAAGGGCCGCGACGCGATGACGAACCCGACGGACCCGAGGAGCTGCACGTCGTGCTGGTCGACAACGGACGCACCGACGCGCTCGCCGATCGCGAGGCCTGGGAGGCGCTCCGCTGTGTGAGATGCGGAGCCTGCCTGAACTCCTGCCCGGTCTACCGGCAGACCGGCGGCCACGCCTACGGCTGGGTCTACTCCGGTCCCATCGGCGCGATACTGGCGCCCGCCATGCTCGGCCTCGAAGAGGCGATGCCGCTTCCGTTCGCCTCGACCCTCTGCGGCGCGTGCGAAGAGGTCTGTCCGGTACGCATTCCGATCCCGTCTCTTCTCAGATACTGGCGACGCCGGGCTGTGGAGGCGGGCCTGGTGCCCATGAGCGAGAGCCTGGGAATGGCGGCGTTCTCTCGTCTCGCCGAGCATCCTCGGATGTTCAAGGGGGCGGGAGCGGTTCTCACCGGCACCGTCGAAAGGCGGGCACGCGTGCTGAGACAGCTTCCCGTGATCGGCCATTGGCTGGGTGAACGCGAGCTCCCGGAGCGATGAGTACGGCGCGCGATCTCATCCTCGGGCGCGTGCGGGCCGCAGTGGCGGCGCTGGAGCGCGTTGCCCACCCCGGCGACTTCGTGAACGCGCACCCGCACACGGACGCTTCCGTCGATCTCCATCCCAGGCGCTCCAGGGCGGCGCTCTTCCGGAAAAAACTGAAACAGGCTGGTGGCGAAACGGTTTCGATGGCGGACTGGGACGAAACCAGGGACTGGATCGCCGAGCTCGCCGCCGCGCACGCACCGGTGGTTGCGGGAGCCGCGGTTCCGGCCGGGCTGGTGGAGCCGACGCCCGGTTCGACACCGAGTCAGGCGGGTCTCGCGGTGTCGATGGCGGCCTGCGCCGTCGCCGAGACCGGGAGCGTTCTGCTCGACGCCCGCGACGGTCGCCGCACGCAGTTGCTCGCGCCGATCCACGTGGTGCTCGTGCGCGACGACGCCATCTTCGAGACGCTCGCCGAGGCTCTGGCCTGCGCGAGCGCGGACCTGCCCTCCGCGCTGGGGCTCCACTCCGGTCCTTCCAAGTCGGCCGACATCGGCCAGGTCGTGGTCAAAGGCGTTCACGGTCCGGGCCGGCTGATCGTGGGAGTGGTCGCGATTGCCCCCGCATCGAACCCGTCATAAGATCATCTTCATGAACCATCGACCAGACAGACGCGAATTCGTCGGGGCCTCCCTCAAGGCCGGAGCCGTCATCGGGTTGACCGGCGGCCTGGGCCAGATGGGTTGCGCCCCGGCCCCCGAGCCTCTCCGCATACTCATCCTCGGAGGGACGAGCTTTCTCGGTCCTCACCAGGTGAAGTACGCGCTGGACCGCGGTCACGAGGTCTCCATCTTCACCCGCGGCCGGACCGAACCGCCCTTCTTCCACGACTACTTCGAGCGGACCGAACAGCTCGTCGGAGACCGAAACGAAGACCTGGCAGCGCTGGAGGGGCGCGAATGGGACGCGGTGCTCGACAATTCCGCCACTCTTCCCCGCTGGGTGAGAATGACTGCTGAGCTGCTGCGCGACCGGGTCGACCGCTACCTATTCGTGTCGTCGATCTCGGCGTATCGGGACTTCGGAGAGGCCGGCATCGACGAGAACTACCCGGTGGCCGAGCTCTCCGCTCCGGATGTGGAGGAGATGCGCGAGTACGGGGCCCTGAAAGCGGCGGCGGAGGCCGTCGCCAGTTCGGTGTTCGGCGCATCGGCCATCAACGTGCGTCCCGGCCTGATCGTCGGGCCGGGCGACAACACCGATCGCTGGACCTACTGGCCGGTCCGTCTCGATCGCGGAGGCGAGACGCTCGCCCCCAACGTTCCGGAGGATCCGGTACAGAACATCGACGTTCGCGACCTGGCGAGATGGACCGTGGATCTGGTCGAGACGCCGGGCAACGGCGGTACCTACAACGCCGTCGGCGATCCCGGGGCGTTTGGAACGATGCTCGACGAGATCCGCGCGGCGATCAGCTCCGAAGCGACCTTCATCTGGGTCCCGACGGAGTTCATGGCGGAACACGGCGTCCGTCCGTGGGGCCACCTGACCAATTGGGTTCCGGTGGAAGGGGAGACCCTCGGGATGAACCAGGTGGCCAACGACGCCGCAGTGGCCGCCGGACTCGCCTTCCGTCCGATCGGCGAGACCGCGCTGGACACGCTGGAGTGGTGGAAGACCCTATCGGAGGAACGCCGAGCCGCTCCCCGAGCCGGACTTCCCGACGCTCTGGAAGAAGAGGTGCTCGCGGCCTGGGCGGACCGGTCGGCGGGCCTCCAGCCGGGAGAGGATTTCTAGCTGGACGACCAGCGCTCCCGTAGATCCGGTCAGCCGGAACCCGGGTCCAGCCGAAACGCGAGCGCTGCGGCGAAGCGGGTCGTGCCCAGGTCTTCCAGCCTGTACTCGTCGTCCGGAAGGTGCGGGAAACGGAAGCTCGCCGACCGTTCGCCGTCCAGTATCGAGCGCGGCACCTCGAATCGGGCCGGAGAGAGGGCGAATCCGGTGCCGAGAGCCTTGATGAGGGCCTCCTTCAGGCTCCAGAGCCGGTAGAAGACATCCGCCTTCCGGCTGGAGGCGGCCTCTAGCGAACGGCGTTCAGTCGGGCCGTAGACCCTGCTCCCGATTCCGTCGAAATCCCTGGCCGGAGCACGCACCTCGAGGTCCACGCCGAGCCCGTCGTGTTCCGAGAACGCGATCAGACCGTGCTGCCCGGAATGGCTCACATTGAAGCTCACCCGTGACGGGACGCCGTCGACGACGGCGTAAGGCTTGCCGTGCTCTCCGTATCCGAAGGCCAGCTCCCGATTTTCGCACCCGAGCCTCGCGCAAAGGTTAATCCTCAGCGCCGCCCGGCAAAGCGCGAACCTCCGGCCGGACCCATCGACCACGAACCCGCGCCACCGCACTCGCTCCGCTTCGTCCAGGAGCTCCAGGGCGTACTCTTCCCGTTCCGGGTCGGGCCGGAGATCGACGTGGAGGATGGGCGAGCCCCTGGCCGTGCGCCAACCGCTCCACCAGGTCGGTTCGGATGTCATTTTTCGCCAGACCTCCTCCGTGGGCGCGATGGCGATGCAGTCGGTGTTCTCATCTGCCGCGGAATATATCAGGTGCGTCGAAGGTTGGAACCGAGCAGGCGCTTGACGGATGCCGCCCGCAGCCGCCACACCGCTCGCGGTGCTCGTGCGAGTTTCGTCAAGGGCCGCTAGGTTGCGATTCCGGCGCGGCAAATCGAGTTCCGACGCCTGGATCGCCGGGGATGCCCACGAAACCACCGTCCATGAGACACCGACCAGCCCCATCATGCCCGACCTCCGCCACCTGCTCGCCGGCAACCGAGCCTGGGCCGCCCGCATCGCCGAGACCGACCCCGACATCTTTCGCCGCATGGCCAAGGGTCAGAATCCGGAGATCCTGTGGATCGGCTGCTCGGACAGCCGCGTCTCGGCGACGCAGGTGCTCGACCTGCCGCCGGGAAGGGTCTTCGTACACCGGAACATCGCCAACCTGGTCGTTCCCGACGACGAGAACTGCCTCTCGGTCCTGCAGTACGCGGTCGAGGCGCTCGACGTGCGGCACATGGTCGTGTGCGGCCACTACGGCTGCGGCGGCATACGGGCTTCGCTGGGGAACTCGGCTCAGGGACCCATCCGGCAGCGGATCGAACATGTCCGGCGGGTGCGTCGGCTGCACCGCGAAGAACTTGCCGATCTGGAAGGCGTGGCGCTGGAACGCCGTCTCGTCGAACTGAACGTCGTCGAGCAGGTGCGCAACCTGGCCGCCACCCGGGTCCTGCGAGACCGATGGCGGGAAGGAACGGGGCCTGACCTGCACGGATGGGTTTACGAGATCGCGGAAGGGTTGCTCAAACCTCTCTGCCGGCAGTCCGGCGGCGGCGCTCTGGTGCCGGCCTGAGACTCCTTACGACACCACCTTCTTCTCCTTCTTGGGCCGCTCCCACGGCGTCCAGTCGATGCCGAGCGCGTACTTCTGTATCCAGCGGATCTCCTCCACGTCGCGCGTGCGCTGGTGCCGGGGCTCGCGGAAGCCGTGCGGCTCGCGCGGGAAGCGCAGGTAGCGCACGTCCTTGCCCTGATCCTTCAGGGCCTGGAAGAACATCATGCTCTGCTGCTCGGTATCGGTGCGATCCGCCATCCCGTGCAGAATAAGGGTGGGCGTGGTGACGTTGGCGACGTGGGTCAGTGGCGAGCGCTCCCGCCATGCTTCCGGGTTGTCCCAGGGCGTGCCGCCGATGTACCAGAGCCGGACGTCGTGGTTGAAGCCGGGTCCGTACTCCGAGGTCCAGTCCGACACCATGGCGCCCACCGAAGCGGCCTTGAACCGATCGGTCTGCGTTATGGTCCATCCCCCGAGGATGCCCCCGTAGCTCCAGCCTCTCAGCGCGAGACGGTCCGGATCGGCGATGCCTTGCGCCACGAGATCGTCGACGCCGGTCATCAGATCCTGGTAGTCGCCGCCGCCGATATCGTACATGTTGCCGCGCAGCAGCTCGTCGTCGTAGCCCGAGCTCCCGCGCACGTTGGGCGAGAGCTGCGCGTAGCCGAGCCCGGCCCACACCTGGTTGCGTCCTGAAAAGGTGTTGGAGAAGGAGCCCGCCGGACCGCCGTGGATGTGGAGCAGCAGAGGATGGTCGCCGTTCCGCTCCTCGGCATCGAGCGGCAGCATGAGGATCCCCTCGATCTCGGTCCCGTCCGAGCTCGTCCAGGTCACCGTTTCGCCGTCGGCGAGCGAGAAACTCTCCGTCTGCGGATTGGCCCGAGTCAGCCTGACCGCGCCTTCGCCGTCGGTGTCCGAGACCCAGAGGTCCGGCGGAGTGTCGAAGTCCTGGTAGGTGTAGACCATGCGCTCGCGATCGCGAGAGAACGAAGCAGGCGAGAGCGACCCCACGACGCTCGTGAGCTGTTCCACGTTCCCGTTCCGGACTTCGAGACGGTAGAGATTGCGGTTGGTGCGTCGCTGAGCTCCAAAGAGGATCGAGCCGCCGTCGGGCGTCCAGACGAAGCCGCCGATATTCCCGCTGAAGGCGTCGGAGACCGACCTCCTCGTCCCGTCGTCGACATCCGCCACCCAGATCCTCGCCAGGCGCAGCTCCCACTCGTCGTCGCTGACGGCGGTGTAGGCCAGACGTTCGCCGTCGGGCGACCACCGTATGCGCGACTCCGGCACCCGGTTGTCGGTGAGCCGGCGCACCTCGCCGTCCGCGATGCGGAGCAGGTGGATCTCCGAGAGATTGCTCTGGTTGCGCCTGTTCTCGTCGCGAGCGGTGAACGCGACCCGAGAACCGTCGGGCGATACCGCGATCTGGCCGATCCTGTGGTCCTGCTCGGTCAGCCGGGTCGCCTCCCAGGTCGTGTCGGAGTCGGGGAACGCGGCGTCGACGATCCAGAGGTTGGACCAGGAGCCCTCGCCTTGGCCGTTCGGGCCCTCGTCGACCCAGATGGCGTCGGCGCCCTTTTCATGCTCCGCTTCTTCCTCCTCGCTGCGAGGCTCGTTCGCAATGAAAACGATGCGGACGCCGTCCTCGCCCGCCCAGGCGAAGCTGCCGACCGAACTTTCGTGATCGGTGAGCCGGACCGCCTCTCCGCCGTCGGTCCGCATTACGAAGAGCTGCTGCTTGCCGTCGACGTTCCTGCGGAAGGCGATGCGATCGCCGGTCGGGGAGAAGGTGAACGCCGAGCCGCCGTCCTCGCCTATGAAGCGGAAGGGCCGGCCGCCCTCGGCCGGTACCTTCCACCAGGTCGTCTTGCGCTCGTTCTCGTCCCAGGCCAGATCGGAGCGCGAGTAGAGCACCCATTCTCCGTCGGGAGAGATGGTCGCGCCGCCCACCGAAACCATGTCGAGCACGTCGTCCGTGGTCATGGGGCGCTGTTGCTGAAGCCCTGCCGTCGCATCCTGGGCTCCGGGCACGCCGGCTGCCGAGAGCACGCGCGGTTCGTGAACCGGGGCCGCCGAAGCGGAGACCGCGAGCTGCAAGAACACCACGACGGTCGCGGCAGCCGAAAACACCTGGGTTGGGTTGGAACCCATGTCAGTTTCTCCTCTCTTGATGACCGGCCGAGCCGGAAACGGCCGAACCGGCGACGCCCGCGATCACCTCGCAGGCCTTCTCGATACACTCGTCCGAAATGTCTCGGTGCACGACCGCCCGCACCGCGCTTCCCCCGACCGGGAGCATGTGAACCCCGGCCTCGCGGCATCTCCTCACGAACACGGCCGTCGGCATGTCGGTCACGTCGAAGCGCACGATGTTCGACTCGACCGTCTCCAGGTCGATCACCAGCCCGGGACGGACGGCCAGGTCTTCCGCGAGCGTTCGGGCCCGGCGGACGTCTTCTCCGAGCTCCTGCCGATGATGTTCGAGCGCGTGGAGAGCGGCTGCGGCGATCACCCCGGCCTGGCGCATCCCGCCCCCGAACTGCTGCTTGAAACGGCGCGCTCGAGCGATCAGTGGGGCCGAACCCGCGAGAGCCGAACCCACCGGTGCTCCCAGTCCCTTGCTGAAGCAGACGTTCACCGTGTCGAACGGCTCGGCGAAGACCCGCTCGGACACCCCGCTGGCTGCGGAGGCGTGCCAGAGCCGAGCTCCGTCCAGATGGAGGGCCAGGTCGCAGCGCCGGCCCGCGGCGCAGACCTCGCGGAGCCGCTCCAGAGGCCACACCGCTCCGCCGGCCGCGTTGTGGGTGTTCTCCAAGCTGAGCGCGGCGCGAGGAGATGAGAGATGCGGAGGCACGTACTCGTGCAGGACCGGCATGGCGTTCAAGACGTCGTCGGGCGAGAAGACGCCGCGCAACCCGGGGAGCGGCTTGACCGTGGTTCCCGAGAGCGCCGCCGCGCCTCCCGCCTCGTTGTTGACGATGTGGCTGTTTCCGTCGATGAGCAGGAGATCGCCGGGCTCGCAGTGAACCCGCACCGCGATCTGGTTGGACATGGTGCCGGTGGGCACGTAGACGGCGTCCTCCTTGCCCAGCAGCTCCGCCGTCCTGGCCTCGAGCGCGAGAACGCCGGGGTCGTCGCGATACACGTCGTCCCCGACCGGGGCGGCGGCCATTGCGGTGCGCATCGCCTCCGACGGGCGGGTCACGGTGTCCGAACGCAGATCGATCGTTTCCACCTGTTCCATGGTCCTCGCTCTCATGCGCTGCTCGTCCGACATCCGGTTACCAGGCGCCGACTCCTCACCCGCCATGTCTTCGTCTAGACCTCGGGACCCGGAACCGGGCAGGAGGGGTCTCATAAGCTAAACGCTCCACCCACTTCCGACGACACCCATGAACCTTCACCGCCTCGTGCTCACCGGACTCCTCTGCACGCTCTTCGCCCCCGCCGCCTGCTCGCCCGCCGAGGAGGAGAGCGCCGACGAAGCGACCTCCGACCGCAACCCGCTCCTCTTCGCTCGGACCATCCAGCGCTCCGGCCCGGCACCGGACCGATTCCGGGTCCGCTTCGAGACCACCGCAGGCGAGTTCGTCGTCGAGGCTCATCGCGAGTGGTCGCCGCTCGGAGTCGACCGGTTTCACCAATTGGTGCGGGCCGGCTTCTACGACGACACCCGCTTCTACCGGGTCGTGGACGGCTTCATGGCGCAATTCGGGCTCAACGGCGACTGGCAGGTCAACTACGTGTGGAAGGACGAGAATCTCCAGGACGAGCCCGTAGTGGGGTCGAACACCCGGGGACGGCTCGCCTTCGCCAAGGGAGGTCCGCACACGCGCACCACCGAGCTCTACGTGAACTTCGCCGACAACTCCCGGCTCGACGTTCTGGGTTTCTCACCCTTCGCCGAGGTCGTCGAAGGGATGGAGGCGGTCGATCGGATCTATTCGGGCTACGGGGAAGGGCCGCCCGCCGGAGACGGCCCCTACGCAGCCATGATCCACGCCCGGGGGAACGCCTACCTCGACGAGGAGTTCCCCGAGCTGACCAGGATCATCCGAGCTACCGTGATCGAGTGACCGCCCCCGAGCCGGCCGCGTCGGTCCACCGGTCCATGAAGGCGCGGGCTTCGTCGAGTCCGCCGATCCCCTCGCGTCCTTTCCAGATCTCCAGGACTTCGGCGTAAGCCTCAGCCGCCTTGGCATCGTCTCCGACACGAACGTGAGCGCGGGCCAGCCCGAGCAGCGACCGGGGCCTTCTGGGCATGCGCATGAGCGAGGTCTCGAACTTCTCCACAGCCTCCTCGAACATCTCGAGCTCGATCATCATCTCGCCGGCGAGCTCGTGCACCGGCTTTACCGGGTTCGCGGCGCCGCGTGGCGGAGCCATGGCTTCGACCGTCTCTTCGGCATCCTTCATCAGGGCCACGGCACCCTCGTCACCCGTGCTCGCCTTGAGCAAGGCCCCAACCTGACGATGCGCCGCATGTGAGTAGCCCGTGCCACGTGAACGCTCCGCCAGGGCGGCCTCGGCGGCGGCAAGCGCCCCCGTGTCTCCAAGGCGCCATGCGCTGATGCCGATAGCCAGGAGTTCGTTCATGCCCGAGTCTTCCGTGATCCGGCTTCCAGGATCTTCCATCCAGCTCTCGGTCTCGACCACATAACGCGCCTTGAGCAGCGGCAGGGCTCCCATCGCCCGCGCCGTTCCCGCCGATCCGCGAGCTCCCCCGGCGGCGAAGCCTTCGTTGTCCACCATCTCGGTCAGGCGTTCGATCCACAGACGCGCCTTCGCGTAGTCACCCCGCTGGAGGTCGCCGTACTGACCCCAGTCGAGCGAGTGTACGGCATCGCCCAAGGCGTCACCCGGCTCCCAGAGTTCGACCGCCACGTCGTAGGCCGCCTGATTGTGGCCCGAAACCAGCTCCCACATTCCGTGCTGGATGAAGATGTGGGTGGGCATGTGGCGAGCGTGCGATACCGCCGGAGCGATGTCGGCGAACTTGTGGGCCGCCTCGAGCGCGATCGGCGCCATCAGGGGGTTGTCGAAGGCATGGATGGTGTAGTGGGCGGCGCCCGGATGGAGCGGGTTGTCGGCGTGCAGTCCGATGGCGATCGCCCCGGCCCGGACATTCAGCCTCTCGCTCAGATCGCCGGTCGCGCGGGCAGCCCCCAGCAGGGCCAGCGAGTAGAACGCCGCCACCTCTGGATCGTCGGGGTACGCCTCGTGGAGAGCGGCCATCGCTTCCATGTAGCCGACGCGCCGATCAACGTGGTCGCCCTCTCCCCAGAGGATCTCGACCGCGTTCAGAAAGCCCTTCTCGCGCTCGGTGGGCGCCTTGGCCATGCGTTCCGCCCTCGTGGCTCCCAGCCGCAGGAGGGTCTCCCGGGGCTCGGTCGGGTCCATCTGGGTGACCAGCGGGTGGTTGTACGAGAGCGACTCTCCCCAATACGCCATCGTGAAATCGGGATCGACGGCCTGCGCGGCGTGGAACTGCTCGCGCGCCTGCTTCCAGCCAAAGCTGTGCAGGATCGCGACACCCCGAAGGAAATGCTCCTGCGCCTCGCTTGCGGCGGAGGTCGGGAAGGTGATGGCTCCCACGTCCTCGAACTGAGCCCTGCCGGACCCGGGTGCGAGCAGAAGTGCGACGAGGGCGATGGCGAGGGGGGGGCCGAGCCTGAGGGCACGAACGAAATTCTGCATTGGGTTTTCTCCAGATGGTCTCACGATCTTGCTGTTTGCGGTCGTGTCGGGGGATACGAGGTAGGGCGCTGGGCGGCAACGGGCTCCGTCACAGCTCCGTCACAGCGTCGAGACGGCTTCGGCCAAGTTGTCTAGGGCCTTGGCCACCACCGAGCGGGGAGAAGCCAGATTCATGCGCATCCGACCGGCTCCGCCCGTACCGTAGTTGGAACCGGGGTTCAGAAAGACGCGGGCGTTGTTGGCGAACCAGCGCTGGAGAACCTTTTCCGGCGTGACCTCCTCCGTCCCCCGGGCCGTCTCGCGCTCCGCGGTCTCGGCGGCGCCGATGCGGTCGATGAGCTCCGACACCTCCAGCCACGCCAGGTAGGTTCCCTGGCCCTTGCGCAAGTGCGTCATGGGCAGCTCCTTCCGCACGAACTCTTCGGCGTGGTCGTGGTTGGCGCCGAGATATGCGAGAAGCTCGTCGAGCCACTCGTCCCCATCCGTCAACGCGGCGCGCATGGCGACCATGCCCAGCGTGCTCAAGTCGGCCCGGGTATTGTCCTTGACCCGATTCAGGTAGTCCTCGTTGGTGGTGTGATACCAGGCCACCTTCATGGCGGCGAGGGAGAACGACTTGCTGCCCGAAGAGAAGGTCATGCTGTTGGCGACGATCTCCGGGTCGGGCAGGGAGGCGAAGGGGGTGAAGCGGTTGCCTGCGGTGACGAAGTCGCAGTGAATCTCGTCCGAGAGCACGACCACGCGGTGGCGCAGACAGATCTCGCCCAGGCGCATCATGTCCTCCTCCGACCAGCAGTTCCCGGTCGGATTCTGCGGATTGCACAGAATGAAGGAGTTGCAGCGCTGGGCGCGACGTTCGAAGTCGTCGAAGTCGATGGCGTAACGCCCCTCGGAGTCCACGACCAGCGGGCAGTCCTCAGCGACGGTGCGCGTGAACTTGGTGTCGGTGTAGAAGCCCGAGTAGGTTGGAGTGAGGAGCAGCACGCGGGTCCCGGGGGGCGAGAAGGTGTGGAGTGCGGCGATCAGCCCCGGATGCACTCCGGTCGTGAAGACGACCGAACCCGGATCCACCTCGAGTCCGTAGCGGCGCGCGTTCCAGGCCGACACCGCCTCGGAGTACGACGATCCCCGATGCTGGTAGCCCCAGTTCTCGTGAGAGCAGCGATCGGCGAGCGCCTCGGTGACGCACGGGGGCGCCCGAAAATCCATGTCCGCCACGCCCATGCCCGCCTCGATTCCGGGGCCGAAATCCTCCATCGCCTTGTCCCAGCGCACGCTCTCCGTCCCGACTCGCGAGACGACCTCGTCGAAGTCGAACTTCCGGGCGGCGGAACCCGGCACGCCGTTCCCGCCGGCGAGGCCCGTGGGGTCGGCGCGTTCCGATCCGGCCAAGGCGGCCGTCCCGTCGAGCGCCCCGGTTCCCGCTACCGCACCCGCCAGACCGGCGGCGCTCATTCCCTTGACGAAGTCGCGCCTGCCCAGGACTCCCCGGTTCTTCTTCATGTCTTCTACCCGCGTTCGAGCCTACTTCCCGCAATCCCGTCCTACCCTTTCGTTCTAACATTTAATGGGTGGGCAGAAAAAGCAAGCTCGACGCGGTAAACCCTCAGAACCGCAGCCCCGACACGACTCGCGGCGAATAGTCGAACCTCGCCTCGCCGTCCGCGAAGGTGATCGTCACACGGACCCAGCCGACCTGGGGCGAGCCCATCGTCTGGAGTCTCGTGAAGTTATCGAGCGTCCTCCCGGTCCTCCGATCGGCGAGCGGCTGGTCGACGGTGTAGTCGTGATGATCTCCGTGCACGAGCACGACCGGGGCGGAGTAGGCCGCCACCTCCTCCTCGAGCGTCTGCAGATAGGGCTCGAAGGCCTCTCGGTGAGGGGCGGAGTAGGTCGCTTCGTCCGGGAAGGAGTGCGTGAAAATGACGACCGCTTTCGCTTCCGATTCTCTCGCTTCGGCGAACCCTTCGGCGAGCCACGCCGCCGCCGCCTCGGTGCGCCGCCGGGCGGCTTCGTCGTCTGCGGCACTCCTCCCGTCGAACTCGGCGAATCCGTTCCAGCTCCCTACGATGTGGACGGTCATGAAGAGGGCATCGGCCATGGTCCAGCGGGTGTTCTCGACGAACTCGGACCACTCGGGCCGAGAGCCCTGGTATTCCATCTCGAACCCTCCTCCGCTGCCGGTCGTCATCCCGGGCTGGGGGAAGAAGACGCTGCGGAGGGTGTCGAGCCGCTCGAGCGGCTCGTACCCGCCTTCCGCCCTGCCCCAGCAATCGGTCCAGTCGTTGTCGCCGGGAGTGTATAAGACGGGATGCCGCTGGGCTAGCAACCTATTCAGCCGGTTTCGCATCCGGTCGCCCGAGCAAGGTCGCCAGAAGAGGTCGCCGACGTGCACGAGCATGTCCAGGGAATCCCGGTCCAACACCTCCATCAGGTAATCGAACTGACCTTCCTCCCACCAGCGATAAGGCGCGTCGCCCACCACCCCGAAGGTCACGTCTCCCCTGGGGCCGCCCTCTTCCAGAGGAGAGCAGGAGAGAAGAATCGAAATTGCGAGCGCAGGCCAAGCCCGCCGGGCTCCTACCACGGCGTCTCGGGCCCGGGAGGTGCGGGCGACAGGTTTCGGTTGGTCTTCATGATCGGTTCCTTTACTCCCACTGGCTTAAAAGGTTGTCCAGTCGCACTTCACGCGGCCGCCCTCCGAAACCCGGTCGTGTTTCCCATGCTCCTGAAGTTAGGCGCTGATCCCGAGGCGCTCGACCGGGACGGCAGGACGCCCATGGACTACGCTGTTGACAACCTGTGGCTGCAGGGGTGGGACGAAGTAAGATGGTTGCTCGAGGCGAGGGGGAACGAGCCCGGGTAGGAGGCTACCTAAGACCCCGAACGGTGGATGCCGACAATGCGGAACAGGGTCGGTCGGGCCCGGGCGTGGTCATCGCGGACCCTGCAGGTCGGCATGTGAAACTAAGGTGCCGCCGGAGCGACGCCGCGCCGAACCCCGCTACCCTTCCTCGGCCTGGATCCGCCGAGCCACCGCCTGCACCTCGTCGAGCACCCTCAAAAGATTGCCGCCCCAGAGCATGGAGATCTCTTCCTCGGAGTATCCGCGACGCACCAGCTCGAAGGTTACGTTGAAGGTCTCGGAGGCGTCCTCCCAGCCGCCGACGCCGCCGCCGCCGTCGAAGTCCGAGCTGATCCCGACGTGTTCGAGTCCGATACGCTCGACCATGTAGTCGATGTGGTCCACGAAGTCGGCCACGTCCACGTCCGGCGGAACGGAGTCGCCCAGCCGTTCCAAAGCCGCAGCCCGCAGTTCGGCCATGCGCATCCGATACTCTTCCCGCTCGGCGGTGGGAAGCCCTATGACCTCGTTCCGCGGCAAGGTGGAAAACTCCATCTCCTCCGCCAGCTGGGCCTGAACCCGGTTGAGCGCGTCGGTTCGCGCCTGCGTCTTGTCCGTGTGGACGAACCGCCTGAGCGCCACCGCCTGCACCACGCCGCCGTTATCGGCGACCGCGTCGAGAAGTTCGTCGTCGAGATTGCGAGTCACGTCGCTGACGGCACGCGCACCCGAGTGGGAAGCGACCACCGGCGCCCGGCTCAGTTCCAGGGTCTGGAGGATCGACTCCTTGGAAGGGTGCGAAATGTCGATCATGATGCCGAGACGGTTCATCTCGACGACCGCCGCGCGCCCCATCTCGCTCAGACCGTCGTAGACGTACTCGCCGAAGGGCTCGCCCGAGTGGGCGTCCGAAAACTGGCTGGGACCGGTGTGCGCCAGCGACATGTAGCGGGCTCCTCGCGAGTGGAACTCCTCGATCCGCCCGAGATCGGTCCCCAGCGGGTAGGCGTTCTCGACCCCGATCATCGCCACCAGCTTGCCCGACGCCGCGATCCGGCGCACGTCCTCCGAGGTCAGCGCGATCTCGATCTCTTCGGGAGCGAGCTCCTCGGCCATCCAGTGGATGGCGTCGAACTTGTCGACGGCGTTCCGGTAGGCCGCCGCGTATCCCTCCTCGGTGAGCGGTCCTTGACCGGTATAGACCACGAACCAGCCGACGTCGAGTCCTCCAGCCCTCATCTTGGGCAGCGTGACCTGCGTCGGCAGGTCCATCGTGTAGTTGCGCTCGGCGGTGAAGTTGGCGACGCTGATGTCGTCGTGTGTGTCGATGGTGATCACCCGCTCGTGGATCCCCCTGGCCAGCTCGATCAGCTCGTCGCCACCGTCGACCCCGGCTTCGGTGTCGCCGGCGCCGCAACCGGCAAGGCAAAGCGCCAGCACCCCGGCGCGAGGAAAGCCGAAAGCGCGATTGTCCCGAACGTTCATGCCGTCACCCCGAAATGCTGAAGCCGAAAACGATGAAAGAGCGCCCTTTCCCCTCGTGTCCATGTCCTTCACCTTCGTGTCCTTCTTCTTCGCTTTCCAGCTCGGCCCAAGGATTGAGGATGTAGCTGACGCAGGCATGTTTGCTCCGTTTCGGGGGGACGAATCGAGTGGAGCCAGCCGGAATCGAACCGGCGACCTCCTGCGTGCAAAGCAGGCGCTCTCCCATCTGAGCTATGGCCCCGTACGATCCAGCGGGGCGGCCACCCCGACACATGGTCCAATAAGATACCCTCTGTCTCGCGCGTCGGGCAAGCGTGCCGGCGACCTCGCAAAGCCGCGCCCCATCGGCTCGACGGGGGAAGAGTCGGTGTGCCGGGAAACCGGAGTTGTGCGATAATTCAGGCTGGAACTTCCCTCCAGCATCCCGGATCCGCATGAGACGCACACTCTTCGCACTCCTCCTTCTCGTGACCGTCGCCGCAGGCGCCGAGCGCAGCCGCGCGCAGGACACCTCCTCCCTCATCGAGGTCGGCGAGGTGGCGCCCGACTTCGAGCTTGCCGGCGCGACGCGCCACGGAGTCCTCGCCGATCCGGTCAGGCTTTCGGATTACCGGGGCGAAACCGTCGTGCTCGCATTCTTCTTCCGCGTACGAACGCCTGGGTGAACGGTCCAGATGACGGCGTACCGTGATCAGTACGCGAGCATTTTCAACGAGGGCCGCAACGTGGTCCTCATCGGCATCTCCAACGATTCCGTCGAGGCCTTGGGCTCCTGGCTGAAGGACGACGACTTCCCCTTCCTGATGGCGAGCGATCCGACCTCCTCGACCTTCTCGGCGTTCGGCGGAACGCCCCGAGACAACGGCATGGTCGGAAGCCGGGGCGTGATCGTGATCGGTCCCGACGGACGGGTCGCCGACGTGGTAGAGCGGTTCAACCAGAACGACCCGATGGCCTACGAAGCGCTGGCGCAGGTGATCGACCGAGTCACTCCAGAGACCGGGTAGAGCGGACGCTCGGCCGGGCAGCCGGCGGTCGCCCTCGAACCGGCGCACCACCTCGACGGCGGCGAGCGTCTAGCGGCGGTTCATCCTTCGCGAACGGAGTCCGCCTCCCCCCGGTAGGCGACCTGGAAGCTTGAGTCGCTTACGAATCGCTTGAAGTCGGAGGGCGGCTCGCACGGATCTCCGGTCAAGGCCTTGCAGATCAGGCGTTCGAGGCCGCGCACGGTGTGGTCGGTGGGCATGCTGGGAAGGAACAGTAGGCCGACCGATCCCCGGGTGGCGGAAAGAATCGACTCCTGACAACTTACCATGCGGACGCCGGGAAGCGAGGCAAGCGGGATTCGACGCTTACACAGGAAGGGAGACCGGGAGAGGAGGCTGACCGATGACGGCTGAGAAACGGATACCTACCCGTGCGGACCTGCGCTGGCCGACTCTGACGGTGCTGAAGGACCTTGGAGGTTCGGCGTCCATCCAGGAAATCTCGGAACACGTCGCACGGACGATGCAGCTTCCGGATGACGTTTGCGACCTTTCCCATGGCGACGGCCCTCGGTCGGAGGTCGACTACCGTCTCGCATGGGCACGGACCGACCTCAGGTGACCCGTCATTCCAACCGGTCCCGGAAGTTGCACGGCAACCTGCGGCATGTCACATTTGCGACGCTCCCCATCCACTCCGACGGACGAACAAGGACATAGACGAAGTTGGCCATCAAGCAGACCGACAGCGGAGCCACAACCGGCTACGAGGCCGAGTTGTGGGCGATGGCCGACGCGCTCCGCGGCTCGATGGACGCCGCCGAGTACAAACACGTCGTGCTCGGGCTCGTCTTCCTGAAGTACATCTCCGACGCCTTCGAGGAACGCCGTGCGGCGGTGCTGGACGACTGGGGCGAAGAGGCTGCGGAGGACCGGGACGAGTACATCGCCGAGAACGTCTTCTGGGTACCGACGGAGGCCCGCTGGTCGCGGCTGCAGGCCGAGGCGCGGCAACCGACCGTCGGCCAGACCGTGGATCGGGCTATGGCGGCCATCGAGAGGGACAACCCGGTGCTCAAGGAGGTGCTGCCCAAGGACTACGCGCGGCCCGCGCTGGACAAGCAGCGCCTGGGCCAGTTGATCGACATGGTGGGCAACGTTCGCGTCGGGGACGCCGAAGCCCGCTCGAAGGACGTGCTCGGGCGCATCTACGAGTACTTCCTCTCGCAGTTCGCGAGCGCCGAGGGGAAGAGGGGCGGCGAGTTCTACACGCCGCGCTGCGTCGTCAGGCTGCTCGTCGAAATGCTGGAGCCCTATCGGGGACGGGTCTACGATCCCTGCTGCGGCTCTTCCGGCATGTTCGTGCAGTCGGTCGAGTTCATCCGCGCCCACGCCACCGGCAACGCCAACGGCGGTAACGCAAGGGGCGACGTCTCGATCTACGGACAGGAGTCGAACTACACCACGTGGCGGCTAGCCAAGATGAACCTGGCCATCCGGGGGATCGGAGGGCAGATCGCCCACGGCGACACCTTCCACAACGACCGCCACCCGGACCTGAAGGCCGACTACATCCTCGCCAACCCGCCGTTCAACGTCTCGGACTGGGGCGGCGAGCGGCTGGCCGAGGACAAGCGCTGGCGCTACGGCGCGCCGCCGAAGGGGAACGCGAACTTCGCATGGGTGCAGCACATGGTTCACCACCTCGCGCCGAAGGGCGTTGCGGGGTTCGTACTGGCCAACGGATCGATGTCTTCAGGCCAGTCCGGTGAAGGGAAGATCCGAAAGAACCTGATCGAGGCGGAACTTGTGGACTGCATGGTCGCCCTGCCGGGCCAGCTTTTCTACTCGACCCAGATCCCGGCCTGCCTGTGGTTTGTGGCGCGGGACCGCCGGCGGCGCGGTGAGATCCTGTTCATCGACGCGAGGAAGCTCGGCCGGATGGTGGACCGGACGCACCGCGAGCTGACCGGCGAGGACATTGCGTGGATCGTGGACACCTACCACGCGTGGAGGACGCACGAGGACGGCTACTCGGACGTACCCGGCTTCTGCAGGAGCGCGTCGCTTGGCGAGGTCAGGAAGCACGGCCACGTCCTCACGCCGGGCCGGTATGTCGGTGTGGAGCCTCAGGCGGACGATGGCGAGCCGTTTGGGGAGAAGATGGAGCGGTTGGTGGCTGAACTTCGTGAGCAGCAGGGCGAAGGCGCTCGGCTCGATGCCGCGATCACCGCGAACCTGAACGCGCTGGGATTCGGGGGACGGTAACGGCCATGTGTACGACATTCCGGATATCACCCCACTTGAGCGGGCCATCCAACGGCTGGAGGAGGGCCTGGAACGGTACCGGAAGGACACGAGCGACCTCCAGATTCGCGACGGCCTGATGACCTTCCAAGGTCAGATCCGCACGGCGAACGAGCAGGGACTCTTGCTTGGGGCGTGGCCCGAGTGGCGCGACTACCGGAAGATGCGCGGCATGCCGAGTCACACCTACAGCGAGCCCGTCGCGATAAGCGTGGTTGCCGCCATTCCCGGATTCCTCGAAGAGGCGGCCTATCTGCGAGATCGGCTGCGGGACTAGCTGGAATGAGCACCTCTGTACCCGCCGTCGACCTCCGGCCCGATCATTGGGCTATCGTCCGCCGCGCTCTACGGAGCCATGTACCGGATCGCGAGGTGCTCGCCTTCGGATCGCGCGCGACGTGGACCGCGAAGGACTATTCCGACCTCGACCTTGCGGTCATGGGTGAGGAGCCTCTCTCGCTACGCACAGTCTCCGCCTTGGACGAGGCGCTCGGAGACTCCGATCTGCCGTTCAAGGTCGATGTCGTGGATTGGGCGAGGATCGACGATGCGTTCCGTAGAATCATCCGACGACATGGGGTGCCCGTTCAAGAACTGCCGAAGGTCTCGGATCTGACCCGCCTGACGCCGTCAAAGGACTGGGACACCATCTCGTTCGGGGATGCGTTTCTGATGAACCCTCCGGTTCCTATCGAACGCGGCCGCCCAACCCCGTTCGTCGAGATGGCTGCTGTCGATCCAACCCGTCGTGCTGTTCGCTCGACACGGGTCAGAGAGTTTCGAGGGAGCGGTAGCCGGTTCCAGAACGGTGATACTCTGTTCGCCCGGATCACGCCGTGCTTGGAAAACGGCAAGATTGCCCGCTACTACGCGAACTCCAGCATGGGAGATGTCGCCCATGGTTCGACGGAGTTCATTGTGGTTCGCGGTCGACCTGGGGTCACCGATTCCAAGTACGCGTTCTATGCTGCACGATCAGATCTCGTTCGGGAGTACGCGATTGGCCAGATGATCGGTACCTCTGGCCGCCAACGTGTGCCAACGGAAGCATTGGCGCACCTCAATGTGCCGCTGCCCCCGCTCTCCGAGCAACGCGCCATCGCCCACGTCCTGGGCACGTTGGACGACAAGATCGAGTTGAACCGGCGGATGAACGAGACGCTGGAGGCTATGGCACGGGCGCTTTTCAAGTCCTGGTTCGTCGATTTTGATCCGGTGCGCGCCAAGATGGATGGGCGGGACACGGGCCTTCCGCAGGACATCGCCGACCTGTTCCCCGACCGGCTAGTGGATTCCGAGATGGGAGAGATACCGGAGGGGTGGGAGGCAAAGTCGCTGAGAGACTGCATGAAACTAACGATGGGGCAGTCGCCCCCGGGTAGTACCTACAACCACCACGGAGACGGCTTGCCCTTCTTCCAAGGCCGGTCGGAGTTCGGCTTTCGCTATCCTGAGAAACGGAGATTCTGTTCCGCTCCGACTCGCGTTGCGAAACCAGAGGATACGCTGGTCAGCGTCCGGGCTCCCGTAGGGGACATCAACTTGGCTTGGGAACGGTGTTGTATCGGACGGGGCGTGGCGGCACTGAGACACAAGTCGGGCTCAAGCTCATTCACTTACCATTCGGCTTGGGCCTTGCAGCGAGAGTTGAGGGAATACGAGCACACGGGAACCGTGTTCGGCGCGATCAACAAGCGGCAGTTTCAAGCCCTGAAGGTCACCGAGCCCGACCCCGTGGTCGTCAAAGCGTTTGATGCCATGTCCGTGAGTCTGGACGCGCGAATCAGATCGAGCGTTGCGGAATCCCGCACCCTCGCCGCGCTCCTCGACACGCTCCTCCCCAAGCTCATCTCGGGCGAGATCCGCGTACCGGATGCCGAGGGGTTGGTGGAATCCGTCCCGTGACACCCACCTCGTCTTCCTTCACCGAGTCGGAGCTCGAAGCCGCCGCGCTCGAATGGCTTGAAGGCCTCGGCTGGAAGGTAGCCCACGGTCCCGACATCGCCCCGCATGCGGACGGGGCGGAACGGGCGGACTACACCGAAGTCGTTCTGGAACACCGGCTGCGCGACGCCTTGGACCGGTTGAACCCCGACCTACCCGCCGAGGCACTGGACGACGCCTGCCGCAAGATAATGCGCCCCGAAGGCTCCACGCTGGAGGCCCGCAACCGTGCATTCCACCGTCTGTTCGTGGAGGGCGTAACGGTCGAGTACCGGTCCGCCAGGGGTACCGTGCGCGGCGCGCAGGTCTCGGTTCTCGACAACGAGAACCCTACCAACAACGATTGGCTGGCGGTCAACCAGTTCACCGTCGTCGAGGGCGAGTACGAGCGGCGACCGGACGTCGTGCTGTTCGTCAACGGACTTCCGCTGGGCCTGATTGAACTCAAGAATCCGGCGGACGAGAAGGCCACGGTGTGGACGGCCTGGAATCAGATCCAGACCTACAAGGCCGAACTCACGGACCTGTTCGCCTTCAACGCGGTGCTCGTCGCTTCGGACGGGGTCGACGCCCGTCTGGGCACCCTAACCGCCGGGCGCGAGTGGTTCAAACCGTGGCGCACGATCACGGGCGAGACGCTGGCCGGGCCGCATCTGCCCCAGCTGCAGGTGATGCTCGAAGGGATGTGCCAGCGCGGGCGGTTCCTGTCGTTGGTCCGGGACTTCATCGCGTTCGAGGATGACGGCAGCGGCAAGCCGGCCAAGAAGATGGCCGGATATCACCAGTTCCATGCGGTGGAGACGGCGGTACGGGAATCCCTGCGCGCAGCCGCGCTCAGGCGGGAAGCGGATCGGGTCGCCGAGCGGGGAGGTCGGTATGAGTCGGGCAAGAAGCCCGGAGGCGCGCCGGGCGACCGGCGCATCGGAGTCGTCTGGCACACCCAGGGCTCGGGCAAGAGCCTGACCATGGCCTTCTACGCCGGACGGATCGCTCGCGAGCCGGCGATGGAGAACCCGACCATCGTCGTGCTGACGGACCGAAACGACCTCGACGACCAGCTCTTCGGGACGTTCTCTCGCTGCAAGGACCTGCTGCGGCAGCAGCCGACCCAGGCCGGGAGCCGTGCCGACCTGCGTGCCAGGTTGGCGGTCGAGTCGGGCGGCGTGGTCTTCACCACCATCCAGAAGTTCTTCCCCGAAGTGAAGGGCGACCGGATGCCCGAGTTGTCGAGGCGCCGCAACATCGTGGTGATCGCCGACGAGGCGCACCGTAGCCAGTACGACTTCATCGACGGCTACGCGCGCCATATGCGCGACGCGCTTCCCAACGCCTCGTTCATCGGCTTCACCGGCACGCCCATCGAGCTCGAGGACGCCAACACGCGGGCGGTGTTCGGCGACTACATCAGCGTCTACGACATCGAGCGGGCCGTCGAGGACCATGCCACCGTGCCAATCTATTACGAGAGCCGCTTGGCGAAGCTGGCTCTGGACGAGACAGCGCGGCCGATGATCGATCCCGATTTCGAGGAGGCGACCGAGGGCGAGGAGGTCGAGCGCAAGGAGAAGCTCAAGACCAAGTGGGCTCAGCTCGAAGCGGTCGTCGGAGCCCCGCACCGCCTCAAGTTCGTCGCCCGGGACATCGTTTCGCACTTCGACCGGCGGCTCGCAGCCATCGAAGGCAAGGCGATGGTCGTCTGCATGAGTCGCCGTATCTGCATCGACCTCTACCGTGAGTTGACTCGCCTGCGCCCCGAGTGGCACCACGAGGACGACGCCACGGGCGAGATCAAGGTCGTGATGACCGGCAGCGCATCGGACCCTCCCGACTGGCAGCCGCTCATCCGCAACAAGAAGCGCCGCGAGCTTCTGGCGACGCGGTTCCGCGATCCCGGCGATCCCCTTCGGGTGGTGCTTGTGCGGGACATGTGGCTGACCGGCTTCGACGCCCCGAGCCTGCACACCATGTACGTGGACAAGCCGATGCGCGGCCACGGGCTCATGCAAGCCATCGCACGGGTGAACCGTGTGTTCCGGGACAAGCCGGGCGGCCTCGTGGTGGACTACCTCGGGCTCGCCCACGAACTCAAGCGCGCGCTCGCGACCTACACCGAGAGCGGCGGCACTGGCAGAACCACGCTGGATCAGTCCGAGGCGGTCGCCGTGATGTTGGAGAAATACGAGGTATGCCGGAACCTGTTCCACGGCTTCGCCTGTTCCGGGTGGATCGACGGGACCCCATCGGAACGCGTGAGCCTGCTGCCGGCAGCCCAGGAACACATCCTCGCGCAGAGGGACGGCAAGGAGCGCTGTTTGCGGGCGGTGCGCGAACTATCACAGGCGTTCGCGCTCGCCGTGCCGCACGAGGAAGCGATGCGAGTCCGGGACGACGTGGCGTTTTTCCAAGCCGTCCGGTCGGTGCTGGCCAAGCGTGCCGCAGGGGAGGCGCGTACCGAGGAAGAGCTTGACATGGCCATCCGCCAGATCGTCTCGCGGGCCGTGGCCTCGGAAGGCGTCGTCGATATCTTCGCTGCGGCGGGCCTTGAGAAGCCCGACGTGTCGATCCTCTCCGAGGAGTTCCTGGCCGAAGTGCGGGGCATGAAGCGGCGCAACCTCGCGGTCGAATTGCTGCGTAAGCTGCTCAAGGGAGAACTGGCGGTTCGCAGGCGACGAAACGTCGTCCAGGCGCGGTCCTTCGCCGAGATGCTCGACCAGACCGTCCGCCGATACGAGAACCGGGCCGTCGAGGCCGCGCAGGTCATCGAGGAGTTGACTCAGCTGGCCCGCGACATGCGCGAAGCGAACGCCCGCGGCGAGGCGCTGGGGCTCTGCGAGGATGAACTCGCCTTCTACGATGCTCTTGAGACCAACGACAGCGCCGTGCAGGTGCTCGGCGACGAGACGTTGCGGGACATCGCACGCGAGTTGATCGAGACCGTGCGGAACAACGTCAAGATCGACTGGACGCTACGCGAGAACGTGCGCGCCAACCTGCGGCGGCTCGTCAAGCGAATCCTCCGCAAGCACGGCTACCCGCCCGACAAGCGGGAGAAGGCGACAAGGACGGTGCTGGAACAGGCGGAGGCGCTGTCCGCCAACTGGACGGTATGACCGCCGGATCGGTTCTCAGCAGCCGGCTCGGGCACCGGTGAACCATTGGACACAAGGAGAAAAATGCCGACACATCGAAGACCCAAGCCATCCACACCGGGCCAGGCCATTCCCGGCCCTAGATACGCCCACCATGCTCTACTACAGAGCCACTACCTACCTGGCCAGCATCCGGAACGCGACGAACTGCCACCTTGTTTCTCGAGTCAGCTCCTGAGCCCCGAGATCGCTGACAAACTGATTGAGTGCACCGCGCCCGACAAACCCACGAACCCGGACCGAAGCTGTGACTCGATTGCCTTTCGCCTCAACCGACATGCAAATAGCACCCGACTACTAAAGATCCCGCACCCCGAGGCCTACGTCCGCCTGTGCCGTGCGATCATTGATGAGTGGGATAAAATCATGACCCGCATTGGGGAGAACGAAGAAAGCCAGATCGTGCCCAAGATATCTGGCGACAACGACCTGGTTTCTATGGGACGGTACGAAGCGGAAGAAACAGAATCTCACATGAGCATCCTGCGGTATTCCGCCCAACGGCGCCGGGCGACCACTAAACGGTTGGATCGAGCTATTGGGAAGCGCTACCTAGCACGCGCCGATATCGCTGTGTTCTTCCCCTCCGTTTACACGCACGCGATTCCTTGGGCCATCCACACCAAAGAGATAGCCAAGAGGCGCAGGCGCGACAAATGCCTATACGGCAACGTGCTCGACGAACGCTCGCGCAATATGCAACGGGGTGAGACCCTTGGCATTCCGATAGGACCCGCGACATCCTACATTCTCTCCGAATTGCTGCTCAATCCTGTCGATGCCGCGCTACGAGACGAATATACCTTCATGCGATTCATTGACGACTACAGCTGCTACTGTGGCTCCAGGAAAGAAGCCGACGCCTTCATTGGGGCCCTGGAAGATCAATTAGCCGAGTATGGTCTCCAGCTCAACGCCAGCAAGACGAACATCACTCGCCTTCCGGCCACAACGGCCGACCCGTGGATAATCCAGTTGCGCACGCTACTGGATGGCTTCAACCTCTCCCAGTCCTCTACCTTAGGGACCCTTTTTGATCTCGCCATCAATCTGCAGGCCAAGTGGCCGAAAGGAAACGTGGTGAAGTACGCTGCCCGCGCGCTTGCTCGCCATTCTACGACGGATGATCTGCGGCACCGATGTGCACGACACATCTTGGAGATCGCCTTTCACTACCCGTCGGTCATGCCCATTTTGGCCCGCCTCGTTCAAGACGACTCCTCCGTAGTGCGAGCCGATGAACTCGAACGACTGCTGGAAAAACAGTCGGAACAACGGGCACCTACTGATGCCATGTGCTGGACACTGTTCGCTTGGCGGAAGCAAACATCCGGTACCGCGACATTACCGTCTGACTTGGTAAACGCGGTTATAGGGACAGATGACTGCATGGCCATCGCTTCGCTCTGGGCAATAGACCAAGGCGAGGTAGATGTTATCGATTTCGTAAGGACAAAGCTCGCAGGTAGCACGGACGAGAAGTACGATCGCTTCTGGCTATTGGTCCACGAAGTTGGCGACAAAGCCCCGGAGACGAAATCGTATCGGGAAAGGACTGGCCTACAGCTGCTGGCCGACATAGGGGTGTCGTTCATTGATCGCGCCGCATTCACGGGGAAGGACGACGACGAGCCCATATGAAGACGGCTTGTTCATGAGACAGTCGTGAGATGGTCGCGCCCGGCCTCCACTGGGGACTGAAATTCTGAGCGATGATACGACCGATAGAGTGGACCTGCCCCGCTTTCACGGACGGTTGGTTTCTGTGGTTGATGGTGTCTGATGTGGTTTCTTTTCTCGCTCTTCCA